>JAYVQJ010000111.1:0-11545 GCA_043777235.1 Planctomycetia bacterium | reverse complement strand
CGACGACTGATACTTCGCGGCCGAATCGTGCAGTTTCTCTGACGCGCGATACACCACTTTCGCTTGATCGCGCAGGAAGTTGACCGGTCCGGTCGCAGTTGTGCCGCTCGTGCTGAGCTTCTTCAACAACTTGGCCTTGGCCGGCGCGCCTTCGCCGGCGTCGGGCAACGATTCCAACTGCGACACGACCGGCACGGCAACCTTGTCGGCATGAAACGCTTGAGGCAGTCCGCCGCTCAGCACCAGGCCGTACAACTTTTCGTCCGGCTGTTCGGCGACGTGATCGACGACGTGATCGACGACGCGGCCCAACCAACCGGTCGCCGGCACGACGTTGTTCGTGCTGGCCGAGTGCCAAATCTCCGCCGAACGAAAGTGCGAACGATTCGGTTCCGGATATCCGACTCCCTGCACGACCGCCAGCTTGCCGTTCTGAAACAGTTCGTGCAGCGGCGCGAACGACGGATGAAAGCCGACCGCATCGTTGAGCTTCAACACCTGCTCGGCCGGAATGCCGAGCGTCGGTCGATTCTTGCCATACAGATCGTTCGCGAACGGGATCAGCGTGTTGAGTCCATCGTTGCCCCCCGCCAGTTCGACGACGACCAACACATGATCGTTGGCCGAATCGTTCGCGGCGGCCGCGGCCCGCGCGAGCAACCCCGGCATCGTCCCGGCCAAGGTGACGAACGACAAACCGCAAGCACCACGTCCCAGAAACTGGCGTCGAGTCAGCATGATGGTTCCTTCAATCAGCAAGCGTGCGCTTCCGGCAAACTCAGGATCAGACTGATGAGCTGCCGCGTCTTGTCGAATCGAAAGCCTTCGTCGTCACGGAAGAGATTCGGGTTCGGACCGTCGTCGGTCTGCACCAGGAATGCGGTCAATTCACCGCAAGTCTCGTCAGAAATGTCTGGTTGACCGAGTCGCGTCAACAAAGTCGCCAGCACTTCGTCGGGCTTGTTGACCTGAGCGTTGACCAATTGATCGGACGGCAGATGTGGTCCGACCGGATTATCGCTGGCGAGTTGCGTCAGGAATTCGGCGAATCCGACGCGAGCCGGCCAAGTCGTGGAGTTGATCCACTTCTGCTCGCCGTCCCAACCTTTGACGTTCGGCGGCGCGAGCAGTTCTTGTCCCATCGCGTTCATCTGGCCGACGAGGTCCGGCGCAGACAGCCGGATGCCCAGCGACCGCACCGTGCCGATCACGAACTCGGCGGGGCTGCTGATTCGTTTGCGGACGCAGTCGTCGGAGTAGAAGAACTTTGAGAGGAACAGTTCGCGCAGGAACCACTTCACGTTGAGTTGCGTGCGGTCGAACAGTTCGGCGGCCTCGACGAGGACTTCTTCGGAGGGTTGCGGCGTCGCGAAGAAACGCAGCAGTTTCGTGGCGATGAATCGCGGCGTGGCCGGCTGCTGCATCAGGATGTCGAGGATGTCGATGCCGTTGAAACGGCCGGTCTTGCCGAGAAACTTTTTGCGGCCGGTGTCGTGAGCTTCGGCGTTGAATAGGAACTCGGCCCCGTTGCGGTTCCAGCCGGAGAACGCGCGAGCCGCTTCGAGCACGTCAGCCTCGGTGTAGTGGCCGATGCCGCAGGTGAAGAGTTCCATCAACTCGCGCGCGAAGTTCTCGTTCGGATGCTCTTTCGTGTTGGACTGCCCGTCGAGATAGACGGACATCGCCGCGTCCTTCGCCACCGCCAGCACGAGGTCGTGGAACTGTCCGAACGTGTGCGACCGCAATGTCTCAATCTGGCGGTGCATCAACCAAGCGTCTTCCACTTTGTGAACGCTCGTCGCGAAGTGGCCGTGCCAAAACAGCGTCAGCTTTTCGCGGAGCGGCGTCTGCGAGCGCAGCATGCGGTACGCCCACCAACTCTGCACCCAGGTTGCCTCGGTGAAATTGAGCAGCCCGGAACTGATGCGGTCAAAGGTCTGAGCGAACTCGGTTTCCTGTTCGACGTTGTCGTCGAACAAACTCTCGACCGTCGCTTCCAAGCCTTGATCGACCGCCCTGGCGATCTGCTCGAGCGAGGCTCCGAAGCCGGTGCGTCGCAGCAAATGGGCGGCGGCGCGTGTGTCCCAAGTGCCGTCGAATGGGGCGAGTTGCTGAGTTCGCATCATGGCGATCCCCTTTCGGAATTTCTCGATTCGCGTGGCCGCTGACGACGAGAGTTTGCCTCGTATGTGATCTCGCGGCAAGCCAAGTGGGCGGCGTTCCCAAATCTGGAAATGCCGCGCTATAATCCCGCCCCGCTCGACCGGCCCGTTGGCCGCAGAAGTCGAGTCTGTTTTTCCGGCCGTTTTCTTTTGAGGAGTTTGCGTCCGACATGCCCACACCGCGAGTGCTTCTGTTGACTGTCTTGGTTCTGGCCGCCGCGTTCTCTCGGCTGGTGCCGCATCTCCACAATTTTGCTCCGGTCGCCGCCGTGGCGCTGTTCGCCGCCGCGTATCTGCCCAGCCGCCGTTGGAGCGTGCTGCTGCCGCTGATCGCGATGTGTCTGAGCGACGCGGTGTTGTACGCGACCAAGGACGTTGCTTATCGCGATCAGGCCATCAGCAACATTTTGTTCGTCTATCCGGCGTATGCGGTCGTCGCGCTCATCGGTCAATGGTTGCGTTCGCGAGTCACAGTTGGCCGGATCGTGAGTGCGGCGCTGGCGGGTTCGATCGCGTTTTTCCTCATTACGAACTTTGGCTCTTGGCTCACGCTCAGCCAACCGTTGAGTGACACCGAACCGGCGCTTTACGCACGGACGTTTGGCGGATTGCTCAATAGCTACATCGCCGGAGTGCCGTTCTTCCGAGGCACATTCTTTGGCGACGTGATTTACACCGCAGTCCTGTTCGGCGGATTTGCGTTGCTGGAACGAACCGTTCCGCAGCTTCGACCGCAGCTTGTCCCAACGACAGCACGCTGATCCCGCTTTCGCAGCGGTGATTCGAAGATGGAAGCCTGAAGCGCAAGCGAAGCTTCGCTTGCGCTTCAGGCTTCCATGACGTCGGACGACTCAGCGGCCGCGTGAGGCGCGATAGCCGTGCTCGATGGCAAACCAGTTGGCGTAACGCTCACGATCCTCGGCCCGCGTATTGCGAGTGTCGAGGACATGGCCGATTTCATGGATCAACACGTTGTTGAGATAAAAATCCTTGAGCGTCTCTCGTGTCCAAGTCAGTGTCCATTCGCCGTTGGCTGCGGACCACACACCGCCGAACATGCGGGCTTCGATCTGTTGCTGCGGCGTCGGCGGGCGGACGTACGTCTCCACGAGCGATTCTTCGATCGGGTAGAGATACACGCTGGCTCCCCACTGCATCCCGTAGCACGGAAAGACTTGCCGCTTGCGAGTCATCCGGCTGAGTTGAAGGACTTCGACCTTCTCGACGATGTGGCTCGGCAACAGCAACAGTCGGTCGCGAACCTCATCGACGGTGACTGCGTGGACGAAGTTCGGTCCCGCGGATTGAATCACGAATCGCGTCGTGCTTCGTTGGGTGTCACCGTTCGATTGCGGCTCGTGCCAATTCTCTTGCGCGAAGAAGGCGGACTTCTCACCCGCACCACCCATGCCTCGTTGGCGGAACGCGGCGACTGGACGCGACATGACGGTCCGTCGGCCGGTGCGAAGACCCGGGATCGTGCGATTCGTGGAACTCTTCGTGCTGCGTTTCATGGCTCGCCATTCGCGTGAGGCATTGAGTGATTCTGTTGCGGGGCAATGGGCAAAGTCGAAAGATCAACTCGCCGCGAAGTGGGGACATCGTCCGGCCCTCACCCAGCGACCGCTACCTGTACAGAATAAGACACAAGCTGGCCGGGAGTTGCAGCGATTCAGGTGCGTCGGACACTTGCTGGACTGGTTGCAGGCCACTCAAAAGAGGCGGGTATTTCTGCGGCGAAACACCCGGTTTCTCGGCACTTGTCGCGATTTTCTGATCGCGGACGAGAATCCCCGCAGTGCCATCAGCATTTCGTCGGCTGTTCACTATTTGGGAACAGATCATCTGGTTGGCTGTGACGATTGTGCCGATTTCGCAAGGACAACTCCGGCGGTCTGGGTTGATCGCGGAGGCGAAACAAACACGGCTATTTCGGTTTGATGCCGGCCGACTTGTACGGCTCACCTGCTTTGGGCACCAAGTACAGCTCCGAGTTGGAACCCGTCGATTCAAATTTAATCGGCGGCGGAACGCGCGAGTCGCTACTCAGCAAGTCCCGTTCACCGATGACCGGGTTGCCCACCTTGCGGTCGCTCCAGTTGTTCTCAACCGACTTGTTCGCACTCATCAACGCCATGAACGTGTTGGCATCGTAGTTCTTCGCAATGAGCAACTCGGCTTTCGCTGCGCCCGCGAACAGACAATTGCGCCACGCGAATTCTCCAGCTCCGGCACCCGGCATTGCATCAAACAACAGACCAGACTCGGTCTGATTTCGAAATGAGCAATGATCCACCACCACTGACTTGGCCACGACGCCCTCAGAAAATCGAATGCCGCTTGTTGTTCCCGACATGCCGCAGTTCCGAATCGTCAATGAATCCGCCGGACCATCAATGAAGACACCCGCAGACATCGACCCAATGAATCGGCAGCGTTGCACGATCACGTTCTGAGTCGCTGCCGAGTCGGTCGGCTTGGCGACATGCACTCCGAAGGCGGTCGGCGCTGCGTTCTGAATCGTGACCGATTCGATCACGATCGCGTCCGCTTCCAATCCTCCTTTGACTCCAACCAACTCGATACCCGCAACACGAGGGCTGTTGATCAAACATTTCTTCACGCGACAACGCGTCGCCGATCCATGTACCGAGATCGCTTTGTCCTTGGGAGGAAACGCGTCCAATTCGATGTGGAAATTCTCAATGGTCACACCGCTGAGATTCTTGATGGTGATCGCAGGCTCGGCGGCGCTGGGTGGGGTCAGCTTGACGTTCTTGCCTGGCGTGTCCGACTTCAAATGCAGCTCACCCGGAAACGACTCATCGACAACGATCGCCTCTTCGAATGATTGATCGGGCTTCACGCTGACGACGAATCGAATCGGCTTTCCCTTAGCAGCCTTCTCGTATTCCGCGCGGCCCTCGACGGCCGAGTACAACGCTCGCTCAATGGATTTGAAATCGAGGCCAGCGCCAACGTGCAACACCACTTCGTAAGCGTCCGACTTCGCAGCACTGTCGACCGAGTCGCTCTCCGGTGACTTGCGACCTTTTTCCTTCTTGCCGGACTTCGTCACCGACTTATCGGAGGCGTTTGAGCCGCCCATCGTCCACCACGCGATTCCGCCAATGAGGATCACAGCCGCAGCGGCCAGCGCGGCGTATTTCGCAGCGGGCTTCTTCAACACGCTGCTTCCGGATGCCGGCGACTTCTTGGAAACGCTCGCTGAAGTGGCCGTATCGGTCTCGGTCTGAATCGGCTCGAAGGACAATTCCTCCGTGCTCGATGGCAATTCAGAGGACTCAATGACGACGGTTTCTGGGAGTGTTGGCTCCATCGTCGCCGTCGCCGCCTCTTCAAAAAGAGCTGGTGAGTTCGGCTGCTCTTCCTTGACGGACGACTCGTCGCTGCCTTCGCTGAAGAACGCAAACGGATTGTCCTCTTCCGCAGGCGTTTCGGCCGGAGCAATCACGGTCTCGTCGGTCGCGGCAAAGTTGCCAAATTGGAACTCAGGAATCTCGGCCGGACGATCTTCGGTGACAACTGCCGGCACTGTCGCCGGCTTCACTGGCAATGCCACCGGGGCGGCCACTTTGATCGGCTGTGCAACCGGAGTCGCGATCACTGGAGCGGCCACTGGCATCGCGACCGGCAACACCGGACGAGCGATCGGCGGTGCAACGATGACGGGTTGAGCCAGCGGAGGCGCGACCGGCGCGGCGACAAGCGGTGCCACAACTGGCGGTACAAAAACCGGCGCAGCCATCGGCGGTATTACTGGTGTCGAGACGATCGTCGCTGGCTTGATCACCGGAGTTGCCGGCCCCGATCCGGCTCGCGAGATCTTCGTTGCGGATGAGCCGCCGCTCTCCAGCGGGATGACCGTCGATCCAATGACAGGCGGAGCACCCTTCAGAATCGCGGGATCACTCGGCAAGTCGCGCGACGGCATCGTGACTCGCGCTGACCCACTACCGCGACCGAGCGGAACATGACGTTGCTTCCAATCTTCGCCGGCATTTTCAAGCAACCACTGACGACACGCTTCAGCGACGTCAGCGGCGGTTTGATAGCGATCATCCGGCTTCTTCTGGACCATCTTTTCCAGGACCGCAGACAACGAGGCGGGACAGTCGATTCGCGAATTAGTCAGCGGCGGAAACGACTTCGTTTGATGCCACATCAGTCGTTGAGTCAGCGTCCCTTCGGTGAACGGCGGATTGCCCGTCAATAAGAAATACAGCGAGCAACCGAGGCTGTAGATGTCGGCTCGAATATCAACGGAGTGACTGTCGAGCGCCTGCTCCGGTGCCAGATAGTCCGCCGTGCCCAGCACCTTCTCATCATGCGCAACGGTCAGCGAGTTCTCGGATTGGTCATCGAAGAACCGAGCCAAGCCCATGTCCAACAGCTTGATCGTGCCGTTGGTGTCGATCAACAAGTTGGCCGGCTTGATGTCGCGATGCACGAGCCCCGCGCGGTGCGCGTGATCCAGCCCTTCCGCCGCTTGCCGGATGTATTCCATCGCATCGGCGAAGTCAGCCGGGCCGCTGCGAATAATCAGCTCCTGCAAGCTTTGGCCGTTGACGTACTCCATGACCAAGAAGTGAATTTGCGAGTCGCGATCCTGAGCACAATCGACGTCATAAGCCCGCACGATATTCGGGTGATCGACCGACGCCACTGCCTGCGCTTCGCGGTGAAATCGTGCCAGATACGACGAATCATTGACTCGCTTGGACGGCAGCACCTTGATCGCACAGCGCCGCTTCATCAGCAAGTGCTCGGCGAGATAGACCGAACTCATCCCGCCTTTGCCGAGCAGACCGAGCAGCTTGTACTTTCCGAGCGTGAAGCCTTTGTGCTTTCCGGCCAGCAGCTTCTCGGCTTGCCAGCGGGTGATGACGTCGTCCGCGATCAACGCATCCGCGATGGTCTGCGATTTTTTGACGTCGACGCCGCGAGCCTCATACGCCTGCAACAACTTCGCGAGCTGATCTTTGTCGATGAGGCCGCTTTGCCGCACGACCTGCAAGAACGATTCGACAGTCAGCTTCAACGCCATTGCGAGATCAATCCAAACGAGCGACGCAGTGAGAGAGCGCGGATTTCGGCGACCGAGCAAAATTGAGCGAGTATTAGACCAGTCGTTCCCCGCCCTTTCCAGCAGGATGCTGTCGTCGTCGCTACAAATCTGGACGCAGCCACTACAATCCGCCCCTTCATTTGAGGAGCCTGATTTTGTCTGACGTCCTGCACAACTGCCGTTTCCTGAAAGCCGTTCGCCGCGAGCCGACCGATACGACACCCATTTGGATCATGCGGCAAGCCGGCCGCTACCTGCCGGAATACATGGCCGTCCGCCGCCGCGTGACCTTCATGGAACTCTGCAAACGCCCCGACCTCGCGGCCGAGGTCACGCTGACCGCGCAACGAGTGCTCGGCGTCGATGCCGCGATTCTCTTCGCCGACTTGCTGCCGATCCTCGAACCGATCGGCTTGAATCTGGAATACGCTCAGGGCGAAGGTCCGATCATCCACAATCCGGTTCGCGACGCGGCGGCCATCGACGCGCTGCGCCGATTGGATGATGTCAGCTCACTCAACTACGTCTTTGAAGCCGTGAAGCTCATTCGCCGCGATTTGCCGGCGAATATCCCGCTGCTCGGCTTTGCGGGTGCGCCGTTCACCCTCGCGTCGTATGCCATCGAAGGAGGCGGCTCGAAGAATTACGCCCACGTCAAACGGCTGATGTATTCCGACTCGGGAGCATGGAATTCGCTGATGAGTTGCCTGACTCACAGTCTCATTAAATACATCCTCGCGCAAGTCGAGGCCGGCTGCCAGGCGATCCAACTCTTCGACAGTTGGGCCGGCTGCCTCTCACCCAACGACTATCGTGAGTACGTCCTGCCGCACACCAAAGCCGTCATCGACGGCGTCAAACACGCCACCCCGGTCATCAACTTTCTGACTGGCAACCCCGCGCTGCTCCCGCTGCTCCGTGAGGGAGGCGGCGACGTGATCGGCCTCGACTGGCGAGTCGATCTGCGCGACGGCTGGAAAACTGTCGGCCACGATGTCGCGGTCCAAGGGAATCTCGATCCAATCACTCTGTTGACCGACATCCCCACGATTCGTCGCAAAGCATTGGAAGTCCTCGCCGCCGCCGAACATCGCCCCGGCCACATTTTCAACCTCGGCCACGGTATCACCCCCGAAGTCCCGCCCGAGCACGCGAAAGCCCTGGTCGAGATCGTGCATGAACTCGGCGCAACGTAGCCGTCATCGCTCCGCGTGACGAGCCGATCGCGAATGACGTCCGTGAAGCATTCGGCTCGTCACGCGGGAGCGTGACGGCTACGTTTCGTCGCACATCCGCAATAACTCCGCCGGCATCCGTTGCAGCTTCCCCGCGCGATCCACGCAAGCCAACGTGCTGTGCCCCGTGCAGAGCAACTTCCCATCGCGTGAGAGTTCATACTCGTGTTCGAGCTTCGCCTCGGTTGCCGCCGTGATCGTCGTCCGCAGAGTCAGCAAATCGTCATACCGAGCCGGCGCGCGATACCGGCAATCGAGCTTCGCGACGACGAGGAACAAGCCCCCTTCTTCCATCGCTCGATAATCGCCCCCTTGCGCCCGAAACAGCTCCGTCCGCCCGATCTCGAAGTACGAAACGAAATTCGCGTGATGCAGAAACCCCATCGCGTCGGTTTCCGAGTATCGCACCCGAATCTGAATTTCGTGCTGTCGCATGATTGGTCAGATGATTTGGAGGAACCACAAAGTCACAAAGACACGAAGTCCAACTTGGTGCCTTTGTGGTCAATTCTGTCTGACAAAGCAACTCGATCCGCGTCCCGTTAAGCGGAGCGACCGGCGAGGCGAAAGCGGTTGGGATCGGACATTCGGAGTCAGCAAAGGGCGGGACCAATGGGCCGCAGGAAACCTCAAAGCACCTCTGCGACGACAATTCCCACGACCTTCCCGATGGCCGGAGCTGACACGCGCCTGCCGAGCCAAATTCGCAGCCTGGACGTTGTGAATCAACCACACAGTTCTCCAGATCGAATGGCCAGGATTAGTCGGCTTGTGTGTTGGGGCTTCAGCCTGAAAGAGCAAGGGCTGAAGCCAACATTACCAAGTCGGCTGAAGCCGACTCGCCGAGGTTGTTGATGCCTACTGACCACCGGCTGAAAGCCGGTGGCAAATGGGGAGTCGGCTGAAGCCGACTGATGAAAACATCCGCCCGAGCCGCGGCGTGAATTGGTCGCTCCGTTGATCGGAGCGACCGGCGAGGCGAAAGCGGTTGGGGTGGGACGCTCGGAGTCAGCGAAGGGCGGGACCAATGGGCCGCAGGAAACCTCAAAGCACCTCTGCGATGACAATTCGCACGCACTTGGCGATGGTCAAGGCAAGTCAGCCATTCGCTCTTTGAATTTTTCGTATCGCAGTTTCAGAGCGTCTTTGGATGGCCGTTGTTTTTCAGAGCAGCGGAGTGTCTTGCCAGCCAGATTTTTGTAAGCGGCACTGCCAGCGAGGCTGGGATGCAATTCAACTCGCAAGGACTTCGGTTCGATTCCGAGCAAGTCCAGATCGAACAGAGTGTGGATGTCGGCTCGCAGGAGCAGTCCGTTCTCGGAATGGTTGTCCTTTTCGCCTTGATATGGCTTGATGTGAGCCGCCTCCAGCACGGCGAGAACCTTGCATCCCGTGACCAGACACCGATCACCGTAGCGTTTTCGCAAATCGTTGCGAAAAGCCGGTTGTCCGCGCCTTTCACAGATTTGTCGTGCGACGCGCTTTCGGTCGTCACCATCTCGCACTACGAACTTCAGTAGTTGAGATGCTCCCTTCTCGTCGGCCATTTCGTCGGGCAAGTTTCCTGTAGCCTCGACAGACTTCGGACGTTCATCTTGGGGCACGACTCCGTGGAACACCGATCCGATTTTGAAGCTGTCCTTGTTCCTACCATTCTGCGTGAACAGTGCTCGATATCGGACAGACCTAGCAGCCTTCTGCTTCGTCAACGTCTCTGATGCAACAAGGTTTCCAAAGAACACTCTACCCGGCTGGCTGTCTTTGTCATCAAGGACGCTCTCATACGCGAACGTGTACCAGTTGAACGCGATTTGACCACTCGGTGTGATGGAGCCTACCACGCAAATTTGGCCGGCTTTTAGCCCGGTCGCTTGTGTGGTTTGTCGGCCGGTTGTCCCAAGGTCGAAGAATGCACCGGAACCGTAATGACCTTCATGGTCAAATGAGTGACAGTTATTGAAATAGACTACTTTGTCTGGATCATCATTCATCGGAAATGAATCCGGTTGTGCGTGAAACGAGTTCGCAGTATGCGTACCTCAGTGGCTCGGCGGCTGAGTGTTCTGGAACGCTCTGGCTTGGAACAGGAAGTCGATGATGTTGCCTTCGTGGGGTTGCATCCAGTGGAGTTGGATTGTTTTCACCTCGCCGATGTTCAGGCGGTCGATGTTGGTCGCGTCGAGCAGTTGTTGTGACCATTTTTCATCCTTGGTCAGGCAGGACGCGACCAGCGTGCCGCCGATTTTCGAGAGCATGTCTTTCTGCTCGCACTTCACCACCGAGACGAACGGGAACATGTACTCGGTGTTCGCGATCGGCGGTTCGGTGCTCGTGCAATGCACGACCGTCGGACGCAGGAAGTCGTATCGCTCGTGAGCGACGTGGCGGTCAAACGAACGATGCTTCGAATTGCTCGGGGCGTTCGTTCAGACCTTCGGCGAGTGCCTACTAGAAGACGCTCCGCACACGCTGCACCTCGTTCGTCAAACGGATAGGGCCGAGTCGCTTTGCCAATTTCAACCGCAAGCCATCGAAGTTCGCTCCATGCAACTCAGAAACTATTCGGTCGCGGCCGAATGTCTTGGTCAAAGTCTGGCAGGTGCTGAATCGCACTTGCCAAGTCTTTTCAGTGATTTCTCTGGAATCGACGCGACGCCTCTTGGCGGTTAAAAATGCGTTGCAGGCGAACGCGACGTCAGCCCGTCCGATGGTGACTTGCGCGGGTCGTGGCACTCGTCCCGCTTTGAAGTCGTCCTTCTCGGCGAGATACCGTTTCTGAGGCGATTTGGGGGCGTCCAGTTTGCCGATGAACCTGCCCGTTGATCTTCTAGCACCACTGATTCACCCCTCGGTGGGGTATCAGGGGAAAACGATCATGCGGTTTCTGAATTGTGGTTGTCGTTTTCACTCTCGCTGTCTTCATGGATTCACCCTCCCGGCGGGGTCGGCAAGAGTGGCGGTAGTACTTGGCACTTTGAGCCGATTCGGCGGAAGTTTCAAACACTCTTAAAACATCGAGACAACATGCCTTTTGCTCCCGTAGCTCAGTTGGATAGAGC
>JAYVQJ010000110.1:0-2943 GCA_043777235.1 Planctomycetia bacterium | reverse complement strand
GGCACTTACTTTACCCCAGTAACCCGCAGCGTCAGCGAGGGAAACAAAGGGAAACGCCTCTTGTCATCGCCCTCGCTGACGCTGCGGGTTAGTAAAGTTAAGTGCCATTGCGCGCTAGCGTCCGGTTCGGAATGTCGACAGACTCTCGAACCGGACGCTAGCGCGTACCGGCTGATTTGCCCAGCCAATAATCGAGCTGTGACAAAGCACCTAGTTCGACAGTCGTGTCACTCAATCCCGCGCACGACGCCGCCGAAAAACTGTTGCTCACCAGACGGTGTACGTAATCGCAAGGCTCCGTCCGCTGAGATGCCGAGACAGCGGCCAGTCACAACTTGCTGGCTGGTGTCGAGCGACACGACTCGATCTCGCAGCACGCAGAGTGTCCGCCAACGTTCGGCCAGCGTCGTCGCATTCGCCGCGAGACAACGCAAGTCCGCATCGAGTTGCCGCAGCACTTCCGTGAGCACCGCCATGCGATCGAACTCGGCACCGATCTCGTCACGCAGTGAAGTCGCGATCGACTGCAATTCAGGCGGCGCGGTCGCGAAGGAATTGTTGACGTTCAGACCCACGCCGATCACCAGACGACCCCGTTGAACGACAGGAACTTCGACGAGAATCCCACAGACTTTGCGATTGTTCAGCCAGATGTCATTCGGCCATTTCAAACCGACCGATTCGCGGGCAACACCGCCGAGTACTTCGCAAATCGCCACGCCAGTTGTCAAAGAAACCTGCGGCCAACGGGACTCCGGCAAAGAAAACTCGGTGGCGTCAATAATGACCGAGAAGAGCAAGGCTCCGTCGCTCGACCACCATCGGTTCGCGCCGCGGCCTCGACCAGCGGTCTGCCGATCGGCAATCACGAGATACGGCGTTTGCAATGTGGCCTCTGCACACAGTTCGAGCGCGCGATCGTTGGTCGATGCGATCTCCGCGTGATGCTCGACACCGCACAGAAACGTCTCGGCTTGCAGCCGCTCTTCGCTCGCTGCTTGCCACTCGCCACTCGTCACTCGCTCCCTCACTTCCGCAGCCAATCGGCAATCCAGAGTTGGCTGCTGCCGTCGGGAGTGCGAGTCGATGTCCACATCAACTTCGTTCCATCGGGGCTGAAGACCGGCAGTACATCGGCCGCCTTGTGATCGGTGATACGTGTGATCGCTCCGGCCTTCGGACCATCACCAGCAAAGTCCAAGTCCATCGTCCAGAGATCGAAGTTCGCGCCACGCGGGCCTTGCGAGTAATCGGCACCTGACCAAACCAAATACTTGCCGCTCGGATGCAAGAACGGGCACCAATTGACTTGGTCCAGGTTCTTGTTCAGTTGGACTTCCTTCTTGCCGTCCACCGAGATGATGAAGAGTTGCAGCATGTGCTCCTTGTCACGGTCGCTGCGAAAAATGACCCACTTACCGTCCGGCGAGAAGAACGGCCCGCCGTCGTAGCCGGGCGTGTTCGTGAGCTGCCGCACGTTCGAGCCGTCCGCATCCATGACGTACAAGTCAGGGTCTCCGTCGCGCGATGACGTGAAGACAATCTGCTTGCCGTCCGGTGAGTAACTTCCCTCGGCGTCGTATCCCGGCGAGTTCGTCAGCCGCTTGAGCCCAGTGCCGTCAGGATTGATCGTGTAAAGCTCCATGTGAGGGTCGAAGTCCCATTGATAGCGCGGCCGGCCACCTTCTTTCGCCAAGTCGCGTGCCTTCCGTTCGGTCTGCTCGATGTCCGGATCGGTGTGACTCGACGCGAACAGGATCGTCTTCATATCCGGAGAGAAATAGCTGCATGTCGTGCGACCTCGGCCGGTGCTGAGCTGCATCGGCACCTTCTCGTCCAGCCGCTGCAAATAGATTTGATAGAACGGATAGCCGACCGGATACGCCTGATAGACGATCCATTGGCCGTCCGGCGAGAAATATCCTTCGCCCGCTCGCGGCAGGCCGAAGGTCACTTGGCGAAGATTTGCGAAATGCTTGGCCTCGGCCGGTGTTGATGAACTCGCGGCATCTTCGGCACACAGATCAGCCACCATGAGGCCGCTGACGAGACTGGCAATCATCCAACAGAAAACGCTGCGCATCACTTCTCATCTCCAGTTGTGATTTGTGGAAAGCCCTGCCGCGATCGTGATCTCTCTTTGAAGCGGGGCGGAGTATAGGCCGCCGCTTGGTCACCAGCGAGTTCCCGCCGGAGTGTTTGCCGAATGACTCGATTGCTACAACCTTCGCGTTCTATGCGACCTTGTGTTCAAAAATGAATGCACGATGAACTGGAACAGAAGGACGCGAAGAGCGTGAAGAATACAAGAACAGGCGGTCTGGCCGTTTTCAGGTAGGAGTTTTTCATGGTCTCAAGATCTGTTGTTCGATGGGCCGTGCTGGCCGTTTTGGCGACGTCACTGTCTGGCGCGATCGTGTCTGCCGAAGATTGGCCGCAGTGGGGCGGGCCGCAACGCGACTTGGCGTGGCGTGAGAAAGGAATCGTTAAAGAACTCAAAACGAAGGAACTGTTGCCGCGCGTCTGGTCAACGCCGATCGGAGCCGGGTACGCCGGGCCGGCAGTCGCGAACGGTAAGGTGTTTGTGATGGATCGCTCGGCCAACGGCGAGCGGGTTCTTTGCTTGAACGCCGATACCGGCGTGGAGCTTTGGAAGCACGAGTATGCGGCGCGGTACACGGTCAGCTATCCGCTCGGCCCGCGATGTACTCCGACGATTGATGACGGCCGAGTCTACACCGTCGGTGCGATGGGGCATTTGTTCTGCTTCGAGGAAAAGACCGGGCAGGTGCTGTGGCAAAAGAATTTCATCGAGGACTTCGGCACAAAGCTGCCAGTTTGGGGCATGGTCCACGCTCCGTTGGTCGAGGGGAATCAGGTCATCATTCTGGTCGGCGGCGAGAACGCGCTGGTGGTCAGCTTCGACAGAGTCACCGGCAAAGA
>JAYVQJ010000109.1:0-2944 GCA_043777235.1 Planctomycetia bacterium | reverse complement strand
TCGCTGACGCTGCGGGTTACTGGGGTAAAGTAAGTGCCATTGCGCGCTAGCGTCCGGTTCGGAATGTCGATCGACTCTCGAACCGGACGCTAGCGCGTTCCGGCTAATGAGCTTGACGAAATCGGGAAGTTATTGCGGCCTCGTTCCTTAGCAATCACTCAACGACTTACGAACGTGATGTCCGACTGCCGTTGGTGCGATTGGCGGACGAGGGCGGCTCGAACGGTTCGTCGGTAGTCGCCGCAGGCGCGGGCGGAGCCGGAGGAATTGACAGCGACGGTGTCCTCGTCGGTGCCGGACCAGGGATCTCTTGCTCGAAGATCGCTTCGCCGGGAAGCAAGGTCGGCGCGGACGGCACGTTGTGATACGGCGTCGGCGGTTTGCGGCGGAGTTTTTTCCACCAGTTTTTGTCGTCCAGTGCGGCGGCAATTTGATCGCGCAGGCGCAGTGTGTCTTGATCGAGGCGATTGTGCCGCAACGATTCGTCGATGTGCCGTTTGGCTCGCGGGGCGTCCCCTTCCTCGAAGTACCGAGCGGCTCGTTCGTATTCGATTTGAGCGAGACTGTTGCGATTGATCGGCGAAAGTTTGTCGCGGTAGTCCCGATGACGTCGCTCGTTCTCGGTGCGTGAGAGATCCCCTTCGCATTCGGCTTCGGGATCGTGAATGATGCGCGGCGTGATGAGCACGATCAGCTCGGTGCGTGTCGTGGCGTTGTCTTTGTTCTTGAACAAGTTGCCGATGACCGGCAGCGCTCCCAAGCCGGGGATGCGGGTCTGAGTTTGATTCGCCTGCTCTTCGATCAGTCCGCCGATGACGATGGTCGATCCATCGCGGACCATCACGTTGGAGGTCACTTCCGTGGTGGTCGATTGAGGCAATCCATCGGCGATGATGCCGGTCGATTTCTCCGGATGAATTTCCATGCGGACGAGTCCATCCTGTGCCACGAACGGCCGCAGCAGCAGCTTCGTACCGACCTCCAGAAAGTTGATGTTCTCGATGCTTTGCGTGCCGTTGAACGTCGTGGTCTTGTAGCCCAGTCGCTGGCCGATGATCAGTTCGGCGCGCTGCTTGTTCAGCACTCGGACGCTCGGCGACGCGACGACGCTGGTCTCGGCCAACTTTTCCAGAGCCTCGACGAAGCCGGCCAAGTCGCCGTTAATGAAGCCGTACTTCAACCCGGCGGTACTGGCGACGAAGTCTCCGACCACCGGGATCAGCGAGTTCTTGTTGAAGCCAACGTTGCTATTGATCTGCGATCCACTGCCGCTCGTCACCAACTGCTTTTCGTTGCCGTTGAGCAGCGCGAAGTTCACGCCCAGCTTCATCGAATCTTCCAGCTTCACGCTGAGAATCATCGCTTCGATCATCACCTGCGACGGCGGGACGTCGATGTCCGCGACGACCATGTCGATCTGAGCGATCACTTCCGGGAAGTCGATGACCAACAGCGCGTCGGTTTGAGCCAAACTGTTGCCGCCGACTTTCGTGCGAGATTCTTCGAGTCCCATTTCCGTCGGTGTCGTGACCGCGATCAGTCCAACCAGTTTCGTGAGCATCGGCGTGATCAGCGTTTGCAGGTCTTTGACGCTGACATATTTCGGCCGGAAAACTTTTTGCACCGTCTTCCGAGCCGCCTGTTTCCGGGCCAACGAATCAGCCGCCGTCCAGACGAAGACGAAATTGCCGTCCCGTTCGTAGACATACCCCAGCGATTTGGTGATCGCGTTGAGAGCCTCTTCAGCGGTGACATTTTGCAAGTTGGCCGCAGGGACCAAGCCCGTCACGCCGCGACCCACCAGGATGTTCATCCCGGAAAGTTGACCCAGCGCGGCGAGTGCCTTGCTGATGTCGACGTCATCGAAGTCGATGTTGTCAAAACGGTCGCGGTTTCCCTCGGCCTGCTCGAATCGCATCGCGCCGGGCTTCTTGGCAGCGGGGCTTTCCTCTTCGGCCGGTTCCGGCGGTGCGTCTGGCTTCGGACTGTCGGGTTTCGCTTTCCCAACCTTTGGCTCCAATGACTCCGTCGGATCGGTTCCGTTCTGCTTCGATTCCTCCAACTGCTGACGAAACTTCTCGAACTTTTCGTTGTACTTGCTCTCCGCAATCTGCTCCAACGTTTCGAACGCCTTCTGGAGATCCTTCTCCTTTTGTTCCGTTTGTGCTTGGGCCAACTGATCGAACTTCTTTTGCAGCGACGTCAATTGCGATTCAACGCGCGCGGACTCAGCATCGGGGAGAACATCGACCGGCCGAAAGACCGTCGCCGGTGGAGTTGAACGGCGCGGCGCGGACGGTTGACGGACCACATCCGCGGTCGGCACGTTCAATTCATCGAGGTCATCGGATTTCCCCGCATCGAGCTCGCGAGGCGACAAACGTCCGAGTTCCGGCTGAATGCGTGACGGAGATTGGCTGACCGGCGAACGACGATTCTTGGCTGAGCCAGACAAGTGAGCCGGCTCCGCGACCTCGTCATCAAACAGCGTGTCGTCGTCGATGACCGATTTGGAAACAGGCCGTGCGATGCCTTCGTCGAGTCTTCGTCGCGGCGAAATCTTCGAGACAACCGCTTTGAGACGTCTGCCTGTTGCGGGTTCCGTGACGGCGGCGAACTCGACACTGCGTTTGGGAGTTGGCGTCGTCGCTGTGCTCACTGGCGGCTGCGAGTCTTGTGTTGCGATCAGCCATGCGGCGAACCCGGCCACGATCACGGTGGCGATGCTCAATGCTCGCGAGGCTGTCTTTAGAGGTGTTGCCATGCCGCCTGTCGTCCCTGACTGGGCTGTGTCTGGTCTAGATTCCTTGAGCCACAGAAGTCGTACACCGTCTATCAAGTTTTCTGAGCCGGCACGCGCTAGCGCAATGGCACTTACTTTACCCCAGTAACCCGCAGCGTCAGCGAGGGAAACAAAGGGAAACGCCTCTTGTCATCGCCCTCG
>JAYVQJ010000108.1:0-2945 GCA_043777235.1 Planctomycetia bacterium | reverse complement strand
ACGCCCCACGGTAACACCAACTCCTGCGGAGTTCCTGATCATGTCACCCTGTCTGTTTCATCCCTAACCCAGCGCCCACAATTCGCGGGGAAGTCCACTCCGTGAGTCGTGATGGCACCGTGAAGTTGTCGTGGCCGAAGGACGACGAGCGGTTCATGTGGGTGCAGCGATCGTTGGATTCGGTCACCCGCGTTTCTTTCACCGCGTTCTGCCGTGGAACAACTCGAAGCTCGTCGTGGTCGGCGGAGCCAGCATGACCAGCGGCAAAGCCGAAGCTCTGGAGTTGCTGTCGATCAGCGACATGAAGACAGCAGCGAAGTAGTTCGCGGTCGTCCCCGTAGCCCTGTCTCCTGTAGCCCTGTCTCCTGTAGCCCTGTCACTCCGTGACAGGAAAGCCGAACGCTTGACCGCTTCGTTCACGCGATCGACACCTTGAATTCAGAAAGCTGGTTGCGCGTTCGGCAATCCCTGTCGCGGAGCGACAGGGCTACATTGAAAACCTCCGCGTGGCCCGAAGATCGGCGAGTTGCCCTGCTCGCCGATCTTGGGTCGCGATTTCGTTTTGGGTTTGTCCATCGTCTGAGGAGCCTCTCATGAAAGTCTTCCAACTTGCTCGCATGGCGTTCGTCACTGCTGCTGTTTGCGGTTCAACAATCGTTGCCTCGGCGGGCGATTGGACTCGGTTTCAAGGGCCGATACCGAGCGACGTGGATGTAGCGCGCTTGCCACTGACTTGGGGGCCGCAGGAGAACATCGCGTGGACAGCGGACATCATCGGCTACGGTCAATCGAGTCCCGTGACGTTCGGCGAGCAAGTCTTCGTCACGTCGATCTCCGGGCCGAAGAAGGAAAAATGCCACATCGCCGCGTTCGATTTGAACTCCGGCAAGAAACTCTGGCAGCACGATCTCGACTCCGCGACGCAGGCGGAGAACAGCAACTACATCAGCAAAGCCGCGCCGACTCCGGTGGTCGATGCGTCGGGCGTCGTCTGTTTCTTTGAAGGGGGCAACCTGCTGTCGCTGACTCTCGACGGTGAGGTGCGCTGGCAACGTAATCTCGTGGAGGAGTTCGGCGTGATCGAATCGCGTCACGGTCTCTCCGCATCGCTCGAACACAACGATGACCGCGTATTCGTGTGGGGCGAACGCTCAAAAGAGCCGTATGTGCTCGCCGTCGAGAAGTCCTCCGGCAAAGACTTATGGAAGAGCACCGGCCTCGGCGTCACCAGTTGGGCCAGCCCACGCTTGGTCCCCATCGTAGGCGAGTCACTCCGTGACTCGCATTTGGTGCTCAGCGGCATCGGAGTCCTCGCCGGTCTCGATCCCGCAACTGGCAAGCAGCTCTGACGCTTTGAAGGCATCAAAGGAAACTCCACGCCGACTCCCGCCCCGATTGGCGACGGACGCTTCTTGATTGGCGCAACCGCCGGACGTGGCGAACCGGACGCCGACAAAGCGGCCGAATCGAATGGCCTCATCGCGATCAAGTCTAGTGATGACGGCTCATTCACTGCCGACTTCGTGTGGAAAGCGAAACGAGCCACGTCATCGTTTGGCTCACCGATCGCGCATCAGGGACACGCATACTTCGTTAATGCGACCGGTGTGCTGTTCTGCTTGAACCTCGAAACGGGCGACGAGCTGTTCTCAAATCGCATCGGCGGCAGCATCTGGGCAACTCCGCTTCCGATGGGTGACCGCATCTGCTTCTTTGGAAAAACGGGGACCGTCTCCGTTGTGTCAACCGGGTCGAAATTCGAATCACTGGCCGAGAACGTGACTTGGGACGCGACCACATCCGCTCCGAATCCTGCGGCCAACGAAGCCGGCGGACAAAGAGCGACCGGCCGCAGTTTCGGCGGGGCTATCCTTTATGCTGCCGTCTTCGCGAATGATCGCCTGCTGCTTCGCCGCGGCGACAAGCTGTATTGCATCGTCGCCAAATCCCGATCCGCCTGAATCGCTTGCAGTTCCAGATCCTTACGAGAATCGCTGCTGCGAGTCAGCCGTTCGTGAATCAATGTCGTGCTGCTCAATTTCACTGATCCCGAACAGTGCCTCTGGTGGCGATGTTCTTGGCAACGTGGGTTCATTCGCGCTGTTGATTGCCGATGGAGCTCTCTCTTTCTCGATGTCTTCGCCAGAATTTTGACCCGAGTTCGGTCGTCTCCGCGCTTCGGCAAGGATTGCTGGATTCGTCAAAATGCGTTGAGTTGCGTGACCTTGCGGCTTCACTAGGACGGGGGGTTTGAGCGAGGAAACGACTGTTGACCGATTCCGGAGAATAAACAACAATCGCCGCCGTGCTAAAGCTGGTAGGTTGGATTAACGCGAGCAAGCCAGAGAACCGATAAGAAAGTTAAGCTCGCGAAAGTTTTCCAGCGCAGCACACGTCACTGGCGTGTCAGTTGGCGTTCTCGTTCATCATCGTCAACACTGCGAAGGACAAGGAAGTCTTACCGAATCCGACCGGCTCTCAGAGGACTGAGACATCAAGCGGATCGGCCAGTTCAAAGGATGGATGCCTGATGAAGACAGTTTTCACGACCGGCGAAGCTGCCAAAATTTGCAAGGTGAGTCAGCAGACGATCATTCGCTGCTTCGACTCCGGACAATTGCGCGGGTTCCGCGTCCCTGGATCGCGGTTCCGCCGCATTCCACGCGACGTGCTGTACCGCTTCATGAAAGAGAACGGCATCCCCACCGATGCTCTCGAAAGCGGACGCCGCAAAGCTCTGATCGTCGATGACGACGAGGAGTTAGTTGAACTGATTCGCGATGCGCTCGAGGCGGATGGTCGCTTCGAGATTCGCGTAGCCAACAACGGTTTCGATGCCGGCATGATGGTCCGTGAGTATCACCCCGATGTGATTGTGCTCGACGTGATGCTGCCGGATATCAACGGCAAGGAAGTTTGCCAACGCGTCCGCAGTGACAATGCCC
>JAYVQJ010000107.1:0-11559 GCA_043777235.1 Planctomycetia bacterium | reverse complement strand
TTTTCGGATAGCCACTTAGTGTCGAGCGGGTGTTTCAACTCGCGTCTCTTCAAGAAGAGACGCTGGCCAGCAACATGCCGACGGTGAGGAACCAACCGTCGATGAGTACGAACAGCAGGAGTTTGAAGGGCAACGCAACGGAGGTGGGAGTCAGCGTCGTCAGGCCAAGCGCAGTCAGCACGGAGGCGATGACGAAGTCGATCACCAGAAACGGCAAGAACAATTGAAAGCCGATCAGGAAGCCGGTCTTGAGTTCGCTCAGCAGAAACGCGGGGAGCAAGACAGTGATCGGGACATCGTCATAGCTTTTCGGTTCGGGCTTGTCGGTCTCACCGGCGTGCTGACGTTGCAGGTCGAGCAGCATCCAAACTCCGTCGTGATTACCCGATGCTTCGATCTGCCTGCTCATGAAGCGGCGGATCGGAGCGAGCATCTTCGGCAGAGCCTTCTCAAACGCGACCGATGAATTGCCGGCCGATTGTGAGTACGGCTTCCAACCGTTTTCGTACGATTCACGCCACACGGGAGCCATCACGGTGAACGTTAGGAACAGGCTCAGGGCCATCATCACTTGATTGGGCAAGACTTGCGGTGTTCCGAGTGCTTGCCGTAGCAGTCCGAGCACAACGGCGAAGCGGACGAAGCAAGTGCTCATCAGCAGCACGGCCGGAACGAGGCTCAGGACCGTTGCGCCGATCAACCACGGCAGCGACGCGGACAACGATTGCGGTGAGACGAGGTTACTCGGTTCCAACGGCGCGGCAGTTTCGGCGGCGAGCGTCGTCGATCCCGACAACACCAGCAATCCGAATAAGATCAACCCGACGGCGACAACCAGTAAGCGTCTCCAAGCAATCGTCTTCATGTTCGCACCTCCGTGATTGAGGGCGAGCCGATTGATCGCGGCGACATCAACCGCGCGGAGAGTCGTTCGTCGAGTTCGTTCGCAGACGTGCTCATCGTGATCTGAGACGTGACTGGCTTCGAACCCGCCGGCTTGTGCAGCATCGAGCGAAACGTTTCCACGAGCGATTGATCACGTTGCGTCGCGCGGCAGAGGCCGGCGAGGCAGTCGATTTCGACGGGATCAGTGATCTCGGTCAACGTGCTGAGACCATGTGGCGACAAACTCAGGACGAGCAACCGCGAGCCGCAACGAGCGAGAACAACCGACGTGCGCGGGTCGATGGCATTGCGGCCGAGCACTTCGAAGACTTCGGCCGGCAGTCCACGTGTCGCCGTTGGGCCGCGCGACTTCAGCCATCGGGCACCGACAACAATCAATCCGACCACGAACAGCAGCGGCCACAAGGTTGCTGACCAGCCAGTCGCGGCGTTTCCGTGCGCACGATTTGCATCGCGCGTTGCCGAGTCCGAACGCCGAGGCAACTGCGGAGCGGATGAATTTGAATGCTCAGCGTTGCTCTTGGTGGCAGCAACCGGTGAACGCTCGGCATCGCGACCCGCTCGCGACCCGCGGACGGTTCCGAAGGGTGTTTCGAGAATCTCAGGCTCGTCGTCGGACAGAATCGACTTGGTCCGATCGCGAGGTCGCTCCTCGGCGATGCCGGTTGACGTGCCGAACACAAACAACGCCAGCAACATCACCAACAGTTCGACGATGCGGACACCGAGTTGACCGTCAACGACAACCAACTCGCCGCGCGCGATTGCGCGGCCATCGACGACAACGTCGAGCGGTTCGTCCGCCATTTGATCGAGCCGAATGGAATCGCCCGTGTTCAACGGCTGAGCCGCGAGGTCGATTGTCCCTCGACCAAATTCGAATGAGACCGTGACCGAGTCTTCCGCGACTTCGGGGGCGTCTTGTTCGGATTGCAACTCGGCGTCGATCATCGCGACCCAACGATTCACGTCGGTGAACGATCGCGAACGCTCGCGTGCAGAGGGCACATCGTTCGAGCAAACAGTTGCAGAGGTCGCACGCTTCATGGCATCCCAGCCCTAGACGCCGGCTCCCAGCCAGCTTGAGGGCGGGGTCGTATACCGCTCCCGAAAAACGGTCAATGCCGAACGTAGACCGGTCACTCCGTGGCCGGAGTTTTCGAGTCACGGAGTGACTCGTCGACTTTTGGCCGCGACTCACGCCGCTCGCGAATGGAGTTGGCGTTTTTCAACCAATCGAGCGAACGCCGAGCAAACTCGCTCGGTCGAAAGTTCGTCCATGCAGCATTGGTGCATGCGGCCGGAATGCGGACATTTCTTCTTGTAGCTGGCCGCGCAGGCAACCTGCGTCGCGACAAGTTCGTGTTGCTCACCCGGCGGGCCAGAGATGACGGGACTCGTACAGGTGAAGACGCCGAGCACCGACGTCCCCAAACCGGCCGCGAGGTGCATCGGACCAGAGTCGTTCGTCAGCACGACGTCCACTTTGGACAGCACCGCCGAGAGCTGTTTGAGCGTCGTCAGTCCGGTCAAGTTGAGCACCGTCTTCCGCGACACGAACCCGTGCAGCAAAGTTTGCAATTCGTCGGAGACGGGCATCTCACCTTTGCTGCCGAGGATCACGACCGAGAATCCGAACTGCCGCATCGCCTTGTGAGCGACGACGGCGAACTTCTCGATCGGCCAGCGCTTGGTCATCCAGCGTGCTCCGGGATGAATCGCCAAGATCGGGCCGGCGAGGCTGCTCAAATTCGTTGTGGCGAAGTCTCGGTCGGCGTCAGTGATCGGCACGATGGTCTGCGGCGTGCGATCACCAAAACCGAGTTCCTCGGCGATCCGCCAATATCTCTGAAACGCGGACATCCCTTTACCGGTGCCTGGAATCGTCAGATGACTTGCTAAGCTCGAACCCTCTCGCGAGTTTCCTAAACCGACTCGCAACGGAGCTCCTGTCGCCGCGCTCATCACCCCCGAGCGCATCAAGCCTTGCAGGTCGAAGACCAAATCAAATTGCCGTTGCCGCAGTTCTTGCAGCAGTTGCAGATGTTGTCCGGCCGAGCCTCGGCGGTGGTAGTGCAGCAACTCATGCAGATGCGGATGCCCTTCGAGCAGATCGGCGAACTCGTGATTGATGACCCACGAGATCGTCGCGTTCGGGAATCGCTCGCGGAGCACCGGCAGCACCGGCAGCGATTGAACGACATCACCCAAAGCACTGGGCTTGATGACGCAAATGCGCCGGACATCCAATCCGTCGAGCCGGCGATTCAAATTCGCGGTCGCCATGCAATCAGCCTTCCGTGGCAGACATTCATCACGACAATTTCGGCCGAGCCTTTCCGAGGCCGACCATTCGGGGCGGGATGCTAGTCAGACCTCGAATGTTGGCCAAGACAAGTCTTGCGCCTGCACGATTGCGAATTCGTTTCGAAAAGCTGAGAGAGCCTCTCAAGATATGATGTTTTCCATCCGTGGTTCGGCCTTGCTATCCGTGGGAAGTGATGAACCGCAAGCCTGCCCACGGATGGCAAGGCCGATCCACGGATGGGATGCAATAACGACAACTTCTCGAAGTGTTCGATTCAACGTGCAATCACAATTGAGCGAGTCGCGATTCACGGCGGCGTCATCGTTTTCCGAAGGGATGCGGGGAGATAAGCTCCCGCGACGACGACCGAGGATCTTAAGTTTCCTTCGCCTTTGGTCGGTCCTTCGAGGGGTAGGAGCGAAAGATGAGAATTCATTCAAAATACGAACGCACGCGCGGGAGTCGACGACTTTTTGGCGTGGCCGTTGTGGCGATCGTACTGTTGGCGATCCCGGCAGATCGGTCGTGGTTCGGAACGCAGGTCGCTCGCGCCGATCAAGCGGCGGACGATTACGCGGCGGCGGTCGGATTTTACAAGCAGAGCCGTTGGGGTCTCGCCGAAGAGGCGTTCAAGAAGTTCTTGAAGGATCATCCGACGCACGATCGCGTGTCGTTTGCGCGACTTTATTTGGGATTGTCGCTGACGAATTTGGAGAAGTACGAGGAAGCTCGCACGGTCCTGCGCGGCTTCGTCAAAGACTATCCGAACAACGTGCAGGTGCCGCAGGCGATGTATCGCGTCGCCGAGTCGAGCTACTTCCTCGACGACCTGAAGGGTGCCGAATCGGAGTTCACCGTGTTCCTCGCGAAGTCCCCAGAGGACGCTTTGCGCGAGTACGCTCTGCCTTATCTGGCGGACACGCAGTTGCGGCTCGGCAAGGCGGACGCAGCGGCGGCGAACTTTCAGCAGTCGATCAAACTCTTCCCGCAGGGAAAGTTGCTGGAAGACTCGCGTTGGGGATTGGCGAAGTCGTTGGATGCTCAGCAGAAGTTCCCCGAGGCACTCGTGCTGTACCGCGAGATCGCCGCGAACCGCGCCGGGGTGCGAGCGGCTCAGGCTCAGTTGCAGATCGCCAGCCGGTTGTTCGAGCAAAAAGATTTCGCGAATGCGGCGAAGGCTTACACGGACCTCGAAAAGAATTTCCCGGAGAGCAAGCACGTCCCGACCGCTCGCTTGAATGCCGGCTACTCGTTCTACGAGCTGAAGGATTTCAAAAACGCCGCCACGCAGTTTGAACTGGCGGCGAAGGAAGCGGATCAAGCTCCGGCCGCGAGTTATTGGCGCGGCATGTCTCAAAAACAAACCGGCGACTTGGCCGGAGCCTCGGCGGTTCTGAAGGCCGCGTATGAAGCTCACGCGGCGAATCCGATTGCCGAGCAGGTTCTCTTTCAGTGGGCGGATTGTGAACTGCGACTCGCTCAGTTCGACGGGGCCGAGTTGCACTTCGCCGACGTTGCGAAGCGTTGGCCTCAAGGGACGTGGGCCGACGACGCGCTGTACTTCGCCGGCGAGGCTGCGTTGCAGCGAGCGAACCGCGCGGCGACTCCGGAGATTCGTACCGCGGCGATCACGGCGGCCGACGGCTACACGAAGCAATTCGCGGCGACGCAACCGAACAGCGGACTCAAGTTTTACAACGACCTACTTCGCGGCCGAGTGTTGCTGGCTCGTGGCACCGACGCTGATGCGACAGCTTCCGTCGAGCTTTTCAAAGGGGTCATCACAACCGCGCAGCGTCCGCAGACACAGCTTCAGGCTCGGTATCACCTCGCCCGAGCTCAACAGCGGCTCAAGCAACATGCAGCGGTGATCGAGACGCTCGGCCCGGTCGTCGAGCAAGTTCGCAAAGAGGGTGCGGCATCAGAGTTTCTCGATGCGCTCGTGATGTTCGCCAGCAGCGCGCTCGTCGAGAAGAAATATCCGGAAGCGATTGCCGCTGCGTCCGATGACATTCGGCTGGCTCCGAAAGGGGAACAGCTCGACCAGGCTTACATCACGAAGGCTCTCGCCGAGGCGAACCTGAAACAACTCGATATCGCCAAGCAGTCGATGGCTCAATTGAAGGCCGCGCTGCCGAACAGTCCGCTGATCGTGCCGACGTCGTTGCAACTGGCCGAGGTCGCGTACTCGCAGAAGCAATTTGATGCGTCGCTGGAATGGTACGCGGTCGTCGTCGCGGCAGGTCCGCAGTCTCCACGCTTCGTCGACGCCTTGTCGGGGCAGTCGTGGAGCCAATTTGAAAAGAAGCAGTACAAGCCGGCGGCCGAGGGCTTCGCGAAACTCGTCAAGGAATTCCCGCAACACGCACTCGCGCCGGAAGCGGCGTTCAAATGGGGTGAGTCATTGCAGCTCGACAGTCAATTCGACGCTGCCGCCAAAGCGTTCGGCGAAGCTTTTGAAAGCTACTCGCCCGGTCGTTACGGCTATCTCGCCGGCTTGGAAGCGGCTCGGACTTTGCGAGGCATGAAGAAGATCCCGGAGGCGGACGCGGCCTATGAAAAACTGCTCGTGAAGTTTCCGAAGCCAGAGAACCTCGACAAGCTTTTGGACGAATGGGCTTTGCTGAATTACGCGGAGGGCCTCTACGAGCGGTCCGACAAGATCTTCCATCGGTTGATCGCCGAAGTGCCCAACAGCGACCTCGTCGACAATGCACGCTTCAGTCTCGCCGAATCCGAATTGGTGTCGAGCGCCAATCCCGATGGAACCGTCAACGCCGCGAAGGTCGAAGCCGCCAAGGCCGCGATGCAGAAACTCGAACAAGACCCGAAATCAGATGCCGAAGTCCAAGATCTCTCGCTCTGGCGACTGATGAATATCGCCGAGCAACAGAAGCAATGGGACGAGCTGTCCAAGATTGCGACCGCTCACCGCACGCGATTGCCGGAGGGCGAGCACAAGCTCGACGCGGCGTTCTATCTGGCGCTGTCGCACTTGCAGCGTCAGCAGCCAGAGCCGGCGTTGGAACTCCTCAAGCCGCTCGCCGCCGCGAAGACGGACCCGGCCATGAAGGACAAGGATTGGTTCCCTCGCGTTTTCATCCTGCTGGCCGAAACTCAGTGGCAAAAGAAAAGCTACGCCGAAGTCATCGCGACCGTCGCCGATTTCCGAGCTTGGGACGCGGAGAATCAATTCTTGTATCAAGCCGACGAAGTGCTCGGCCGAGCGTACAAGAGCCAAGCCAAATTCGACGAAGCCCGCGCGATCTTCAAACGGGTCACCACTGATCTCAAGGCCGAACACACCGAGACCGCCGCCAAAGCCCAATTGATGATCGCCGAGACTTACCTCCAACAGAAGGACTACAAGTCCGCGCTGGAGAACTACTTGAAGGTCGACATCCTCTACGCCTTCCCAGAGTGGCAAGCCCCCGCGCTGTTTCAAGCAGCCGCTTGTGATGAAGCACTCGGCGACTGGCCGCAAGTGGTCAAAGACTACGAAGGGCTCATCGCGAAATTTCCGAAGAGCGACTGGGCCGAGCAAGCGAAGCCATTGTTGGAAAAGGCGAAGGCCAAGGCGAAGAAATAACGTGGGGCACGTTTTCAACGTGCCCGCTCTTGGCACGTTGAAAACGTGCCCCACGAAAGACGTCATGCAACCGGAGAACCAATTCGCGTTCAAAGAGTGGGGCGTCGTTTGCGCAGCGCTGGCGAGCGGCCGGCAGACGCTGATCCTTCGCAAAGGGGGAATCCACGAAGGCCGCGAGGGCTTTCGCGTCGAGCATCGCGAGTTCTGGTTGTTCCCGACCAGCTTTCATCAGCAGCGAGACGACGTCATCCCCGACGCTTGGCCGTTGCTCGAAGAGGTGCGATCGCGCGGCCAACCGTCGCAGATTGAATTGTCGTTGTACGCCGTCGTGGAAGAGGTGCAGCAAATCACCGATCGCGCGGTGCTGTCTCGCTTGAGCGGACAACACATCTGGTCCGAATCGACGGTCGAGCAGCGATTCAACTATCGCTCACCCGGTTTGTTCGCGCTGGTGGTGCGTGTCTTCCGCCGAGAGACGCCGTTGCAGATCGCCGATTCGCCGCACTTCGCCGGTTGCAAGAGCTGGGTCGATCTGCCAGCCGCATTGTCGACAACGGGCCTGCAACCGGTGTTCGACGAGGCGTCGTTCGAGCGGGAGCGACGCAAGATTCAGCAGCTTCTCGCGAATGTCTCGACGGACTATCTTACGCCCCCTTAATTCCCGCCCCGTTGAAAAGCCACGCCCGACTATGAACCTTGAGCTGCTTCTTTCGATTCTGCAAATCATCCTGATCGACGTCGTCCTGTCGGGCGACAATGCGGTCGTGATCGCGATGGCGGCTCACAAGCTGCCCGAACATCAGCGCAAGCGAGCGATCATCTGGGGCGGTGGCATCGCCATTTTCATGCGGATCGTCTTCACGATGATCATGTCGTTCCTGCTGATGATCCCGACGCTGCGATTGCTCGGCGGCCTGTTGCTGGTGTGGATCGCCTGCAAGCTGCTGCGCGACGAAGAAGAGGAAGAGGTCACGGCCGACAGCGCCGACCGCAGCACAATCGCCGCAATCAAGATGATTTTCTTAGCCGACTTCGCGATGAGTCTCGACAACATGCTGGCCGTCGCCGGCGCGAGCCACGGCAACTGGAAGCTGCTGCTCGGTGGATTGGTCATCTCGATCGCGATCATCATGACGTGCAGCAATTTGATCGCGCAGTTAATGAACCGGTATCACTGGATCGTCACTCTGGGCGCGGCGATTCTCGCGTTCACGGCCGGCGAGATGATGATGGGGGACCGCGAAGTCGCCGGTTACTTCGTGCGGACTCACCAAGTCAGCCTCGACAAGCATTGGGAGGCGTATGTCGTCTCTCACACTCACGTCTCAAAGTTCGCCGGCGGCGACAAATTGCCGAAGGAACTCGAAGACGTCGTGACTTTTGAACCGGGGCCGAAAGCCGACCAATCGGGCAAGCTGACTTTCATCGGCCAGATGACCAAGCCGCAGCGCGATGCCTTAGTCGCAATGACCGGCGAAAAAGACAAAGAAAAGATCGACGATCTGTTTGAAGAAACGCGACAGCGCGATGTTCCGAATTGGGTTCCTCAAGGTTGGCAGGGATTTGTTGAGCCGTGGTTCCAACGCAAATGGCCGGCCCAGCATTGGCAAGCCATCCAAGGGAACAAGCATCATTACGTCTCGTGGCTTTTCTGCGGCTTGGTGATCGCGTTCTGCCTGACGTCCCCGCGCTGGTGGCCGGGTGCCGCGAAACGCCATCCGACAGAACCGGACCAGCCGTCTGTTCCGGCCGCGAGCTATTCTTCTCGCGGCAGGGAATGAGGCTTTGTTAAATCAGCCGGAACGCGCTAGCGTCCGGTTCGAGGGTCAATTGACATTCCGAACCGGACGCTAGCGCGTTCCGGCTGATTAAGGTGATACCTCAAATTGATCCGTGCGAGGTTTAATGACTGTCGTCGTGCCGCACGGTGGTCGAAACACCTGTCATCCCGCAGACATTCGCCGCTTGCTGGAGGTTTTGGAACGATGATTTCCTCGCATCACGAATACCGAGGCTATGTCTTCTCGATTGAGTATGTCGCGGAACATCCCGCCTTCATCGTCGACTTTCCGGATTTTCCAAACATCATCACAAGCGGTGCGGCGCTCAGCGAGGCTTTTCAAAATGCCTGCGAAGCTCTCGATCTGCATTTGGAAAGCCTTCAGAAACTTCGCAAACGATTGCCGAAGCCGAAGCATTCCTTGGTCGTTCACACGGCTTGATCGTCCAACGTCAAACGCGAGTTACTGAGCATCATGACTTGTCGGACGTCTCAACTTGGTCGACTCTCGCGCCGGCAAGTGCTGCAAGCCGGAGCATTGCCGGCGCTCGGGTTGTCTCTGCCGGGATTGTTCGCGGCAGAGAAGACAGCCGATGGCAAGAACGCCCGCGAGAAGTCCTGCATTTTCATCTTTCAATATGGCGGCTTAAGTCAACTCGATTCATGGGATGTAAAACCGAATGGGCCATCGGAATCGCGCGGACCGTATCGGCCGATTGAAACTTCGGTCCCCGGTTTTCAAGTTGGCGAGTTGATGCCGCGGTTGGCTCGGCAGGCGGATCGTTACGCGGTGATTCGTTCGATGAGTCACGGTGTGCCGGTGCATGATGTCGCCAATCGAATGCTGTTGGCGGGGCAATCGCAGCCGGCAATGGATGCTCCGGCGTTCGGGTCGGTGGTCACAAAGCTTCGCCCTGCGTCGGCCAGCGTGCCGTCGCATGTCTGGTTGCAAAAGTTCGGTGGCGGAGCGATGCCGCCGGAACCGACGTATGTCACCGGTGGTTGGTTGGGAATGGCTCACGCGCCGCTCGTGATCGGCACCGGTCACGAGGACAATCCTGGAACGAACGGGTTCCGAGTCAAAGCGTTTGATGCCGCCGAAGGTCTCACCGTTGATCGACTGGCGGCGCGGCGGCTACTGCTCGATCGGTTTGAGCCGGCCGCTCCGAGTGTTCGCTCCGACGGGTCGTTGTCGCGATTTCGTGAGCGGGCGTTTGACCTGCTGACCGGCTCGGCCGCAAGGCAAGCGTTCGATGTGGATCGTGAACCGGATGCGGTGCGCGATCGTTATGGGCGCAATCCGTTTGGACAAAACTTGCTGCTCGCGCGGCGATTGATCGAAGCGGGAGTGCGGCTGGTCAACGTTGTCGCCTGGTGCGGACTGGCTCCGGGTGACAAGTTCAACAGCATCGAAACGTGGGACATGCACGGCAACGGCGGCATCGACATCTTCGGCAGCGGCTGGAACGGACTCGGCTGGGCGCTGCCCGTTTGCGATACCGGTGTGTCGGCATTGCTGGAAGACCTCGAACAGCGCGGGTTGTTGGATCACACGCTCGTCGTGCTCGTCGGTGAATTCGGTCGCACTCCGCGCATCAGTCGAGGCGCATCTGCCATCGGTCGCGATCACTGGCCTCACTGTTACTCAGCGATGTTGGCCGGAGCCGGCGTGCGCGGCGGTGCCGTTTATGGTTCGTCGGATGCTCAAGCAGCGTATGTCAAAGATCGCCCGGTCAGCCCTGAAGATTTTGCTGCAACGCTCTATCAGGCGATGGGCATCGCTCCAGAAACCGGAATCAGCCCGGATGGATTCTCGGTGCGAGCCAGCACCGGTCGACCGCTTGTGGAACTGTTTTGAAATTTGGAATGCGGTTTGTCAGAGCCGCTTGTGATGAACGAATCGAAGCAAGACAAAGCGGCGATGAATCGCCGCACTCCAAAGGAACCACCATGCGAATTGCCGCTGTGCAGATGGATGTCGCGATCGGACAACCCGATGCCAACTTAGCCGTGATGCTCACAAAACTGAAAGAGGCCGCTGCGGCCGGCGCGAAGCTGATTTGCTTTCCGGAGTGCGCGCTGACTGGCTATTGCTTCGAGTCTGTCGCCGAAGCGATGCCGTTCGCTCAAACGTTGCCAGGGCCAGCGACGGAGCAATTCGCGAAAGCGTGTCGCGATCTCGACGTCTTCGCCGTTTTTGGATTGCTGGAACGGGACGGCGAGCGGCTCTTCAACGCGGTCGCGTTGGTCGGGCCGAGCGGCTTGATTGGCACGTATCGCAAAGTCCATTTGCCGCACTTGGGCATCGACATGAAGACCACCTACGGCGACCGGCCGTTCGCGGTCTTCGACATCGGCGGTCTCAAAGTCGGGATGCTGATCTGCTACGACGCGGCGTTTCCCGAAGCGACACGTTCGCTCGCGTTGTTGGGAGCCGACATTGTCGTGCTGCCAACGAATTGGCCGCCGGGGGCCGAGTGCGTCGCCGAGCACACGCTCAACACACGCGCGATGGAGAACGCAATCTTTTTCTTGGCGGTCAATCGAGTTGGCGAAGAGCGTGGCTTCCCATTCATCGGCCGCAGCCGCATCTGCGGACCGAGCGGCTGTACGTTGGCCAGCACCGAGAGTACCTCGCCAACAATTCTGTTCGCCGACATTGATCCGGTTCAGTCGCGGAACAAGCGAGTGACTCGCGTTCCCGGCAAGCACGCGATCGACCGATTAGCCGATCGGCGACCAGAGATGTACGACGCATTGACGCGACCTCACTCGCTGAACACACCGCGCGATGACGCGAATCGCTAATCAAGCGGCCGTTGCCCCTGACTCTCTTTGCGCTCTTCGCGTCCTTCTGTTCCAACTCGCTCTTCGCCCGAGCGAGGCGACCAATGCTCGAATTGAACAGAAGGACGCAAAGATCGCGAAGGAGGACTCCCAAACTCTGTCGTCCTGACAACACACGGTGTTGTTATC
>JAYVQJ010000106.1:0-2948 GCA_043777235.1 Planctomycetia bacterium | reverse complement strand
GTCGATCGATTCTCGAACCGGACGCTAGCGCGTGCCGGCTGATAAAACTTGACACACAGTGCTCGACTTTCATGGATCAAGTAATCTAGCCAGCCGTGGTTGCCGCACCACATGCCTTGCAGAATCTTGAGAACCGATCACGCAGCGATTCACTCTTTGAGTGTGGAAATTGTGCGGCTCTGAGTTCCCCAAGACTTTGGGATCGGTCAGTCGTCCGATAGTCTCTCCGGCGAGTCAGCCGGTAGTGTCCCAATTTGTAGGCCGACTTCGCCGAAGTCGGCTATTCCCGACGTCGGCGACGTCGGGCGACATTGAAAATAGGACACGACCAGTCAGCCAGTCGAAGTCGTGAGTTTCAGAAAGCGACTTCGCTCGAAAGTGTGCGAGGAAAAAATCATGGCCATCGAGCCATCCATCCCCCAACCAAAATGGACTTTGTTCGCACATTTCAGAATAGCAGCGGTCCTTTGTGCGGTGATTGTCGTCGCGTGGTTGGCGGCGCTGATGTGGCGACGATCGGTCACCTACTTCCAGCCGGAACCGTATTCCGCAGTGTCGCTCCCGAAAGAATCCGACGAGGGCGGTTTTGTTTCGTCAAAGGCCTGCCGGGCCTGTCATCCTGACGAACATGCGAGTTGGCACCGAAGTTTTCATCGCTCGATGACGCAGGTTGCCGACGAACAATCGGTCCAAGCCCCCTTCGATCACATCGAGTTATCCTCATCGGGACGGACTTATCAACTCGAACGCCGGGGCGGTGAATTCTGGGTGAACCTCGTCGATCCCGATTTGGAATTGACACATTCTGTGAGCGGATCGGATCCCCAATACATCCCAAACCCACCGCGTGTTTGGCTTCCCGTGGTGATGACGACAGGTTCGCATCACTTGCAGGGCTACTGGGTACCAAGCCAAAAGGGTTTGGCGTTGCATCAACTGCCATTCGTGTTCGACTTGAAAGACCGTCGTTGGGTACCGATCCAAGAGGAGTTCTTAAGGCCACCGCGCGATCAACGTCGGTTTGCCGTCTGGAACAACAACTGCATCCAGTGTCATTCCGTGGCTGGTCGGCCGGGATTGAATCCACGAACGGATGAACTGTGGAGTTCCGTCGCCGAGTTGGGAATTTCTTGCGAGGCTTGCCACGGTCCCGGCGCGAAGCATGTGGCTCATCACGCGAATCCGGTCCAGCGTTATCAGCAACACTTCACGAAGACTCCCGATCCGACGATCGTCAATCCGGCGCATCTCGACCACCGTCGGTCCTCCGATGTTTGCGGTCAATGTCACAGTTCTTTTGCAGCGCACAATGGAGCCGAATGGTTGCGTGAGGGGACTCACTTTCGCGCAGGAGACCGACTGGAGGACTCACGGTATCTCTACACGTTCGCCAATGCGAAATTGGAAGAAGATGGCCGTCTCAAGGAGTTTCTGGCTCAAGGATTTTGGCCCGACGGTTCTCAACGCGTCGGCGGTCGTGAGTATTTGGCGATGACCGACTCCGCCTGTTTCCAGCGCGGAGAACTCTCTTGTTTGTCGTGTCATTCAATGCATCACAGCGATCCCGACGATCAACTCGCGTACGACAAGCGTGACAATCGAGCCTGCTTGCCCTGTCACCAAAACATCAATGACCGGCTGGAGCAACACACGCATCATGCGCCGAGTTCGGCAGGAAGTTCGTGCTACAACTGCCACATGCCCCACACGTCGTTTGCTCTGATGAAGGCCATTCGAGGGCATCGCATCAACAGCCCTCGAATTTTACAGGACGCGAGTTCGACGACCGCACGTCCCAATGCCTGCAACCTCTGTCATCTCGATCAAACATTGCCGTGGGCTCAGCGCTGGTTGCATGAATGGTACGGCCAGACGATCGAACCGCTGCCTGAAGAGGCGTCACAACAAGCGGCCTCTGTTCGTTGGCTGTTGAAAGGAGACGCCGTGCAGCGTGTCGTCACCGCCTGGCACTTTGGTTGGAAACCGGCCGTCGAGGCGAGCGGACAGGATTGGCCTGCGGTGTTGCTGACGCAGTCGCTCGACGATCCGTATGCGGTGGTACGCTCGGTCGCCGACCGCAGTCTGCGTTCACTCTTGCAGACGGAAAAACTCGACTACGACTACATTGCACCGGCCGAGCAGCGACAGAAGTTGCAGGCGGTGTTACTCGATCAAACGTCGAAGAGGTTCGCGGCCAGTCAACGCAGCGATGGCAAGAAGTCTCGCTCTGTGGAGCAGTGGCGTCAGTTGCTGTTGAACTCCGATGGAGAGCTGCTGCTCGACGAACTGCGTCAATTGGTCCGCGACCGCGATAATCGCGATTTGGAGTTACCCGAATGAGTTCTCAGCCTCACGCCAAACCAGAAACCACCAAGACTGATGCACACGCCGCCGCGTCCGAGGAAACAGCAGGCCTGGCACTGCGGCATTTTCGCTGGGGTTGGTGGTGTCTGTTGTTGTTCGTGGCGTTGGGCGTCGCTCTCGAATCGATGCACGCTTTCAAAGTCGGAGACTATCTCAACGTCGGCAACGAGACTCGGCGATTGATGTGGACGCTGGCGCATGCGCATGGAACGCTGCTGGCGTTGGTGCATCTGGCGTTTGCAGCGACCGTCGCCTTGTCCGGAAGCCCTCAAACACGAAGCCGTTATTGGGCATCGCGATGCCTGACCGTCTCAGCCATTTTGATCCCGCTCGGTTTCTTCCTGGGCGGAGTGGAAATTCACCGCGGCGATCCGGGGCTAGGCGTGTTGCTGGTTCCGGTCGGAGCCGCATTGCTGCTGGGAGCGATCGCGCTGACCGCGAGTTCGCTGCGCCGATAAACCGTGCGCGGCCATGAATGAGAGATTTTATACGGATCGCAAGAAATCACTGCGCGTTTGCCCGTTCGGCTCGTCACGCGGAGCGGTGACGGCTACGTAGCCATCATCGCTCCGCGTGATGAGCCG
>JAYVQJ010000105.1:0-2958 GCA_043777235.1 Planctomycetia bacterium | reverse complement strand
CGTTCCTATCGTGTGATGCCCATCGTGAATTGGAAGACCTGCGTCAGATCGGTCGGGTCTTTCATCAGCGGGAATCCAAAGTCGAGAGCAATCGGAGCCGGTCCCATCAGCGGGACGGTGACTCGCATACCGAAGCCGGCCGTGAGGCGGAAGTTTTGCAAGCTCGCCTTGTCATTCTGAATCGTTCCGAAATCCGTGAAGCCGACCATTCCCAACGTTCCGTCGGCGGTGATCGGGATCAAGTACTCCGCACCACCCAGGAACATGAACTGGCCGCCGATCCGAGTGTTGTTCTGGATCGGACTGACTCCGCGATACTGGAAGCCGCGCATCGACTGGAAGCCGCCCGCGAAGTAGCGCTCGTAAATCGGTGTATCGTGACCGGTGAAACCGACATTCAGACCCAACGAGAGAATGTGGCCACCGTCTCCGTCCGGACGCTCCAAGAAGTAGAAGTATTGGTGTGCTTCCGCTTCGACGCGCGAGTAATTGAACTCGGCGAACGCTTGCTCAAAGCTCCCTTTGACGTAATGCCCGGCACGCGGCTGAAACGGCGAATCGCGTGTGTCGTGTGCGATGGCGACTTGCCCGGTCGACAGAAATGTATTGCCCAACGATTCCTTCAGCAGCGGCGAGATCACGCCCCCCGAATCCTTGGTCGGATGCGAGAGGTTCACCGACTCCATTCGCAACGAACCAATCACCGACCACGCCGCATCGAGCTGTCGGCCGACCGTGATTCGGCCACCCATGCGCTGTTCGGTCCAGTTGCGATAGAAGCGGTTGAAATAAAATCCACTGACGCCAAGGCTATACGGACTGTCGTTGAAATATGGATCGGTCCAGCTCACGAGGTAGCGGCTGACGACGTTTCCAGGAACCGCTTCCAAGCGGAATTGCTCGCCGTGCCCGCGCAGTTTCCGAAACGCTCGACCGGAGTAAATGTCTTCCGCGCTGCGCGGGAAATTCGAGATGTCGAAGTTGTTCTCTTCGAGAATGATCGACCCAACGACGCCCGAGTTGCTGTTGACCCCGACGCCGAACGAAAGCCGGCCGGTTTGCGTCGTCGTTGCATCCACACCGATATCAATCTGCCCGGGCTGAGGCTCAGGCAGAATCGGTTGAGCCAACGGATCAGTCGCATCACCGCCGAACGGATACTGCGGCGGAGGTGTCTGAGCCATCAACATCGAACGACCCATTTCCAACGGATCGGAGTCCGATGAATCCGGGCTTTGACCGCGGATCGAAGGCTTCGTCCCAAAGATCAGAGACTCAGCTTTCATTCGTTCGATGCTGACGACGGCGGGTTCCGGAGACTGACCGCGAATCACGCTCGTTTGCACGACTTGAGAACGATTGGGATTCGGCTTGTCCGGCACTCTGGAAATATTGATGCGCGGTGCATCGGGGCCGCTCTGCGTGAAGATCTGACCGCCGATGCGCCGTTCGCTTTGTTTAATCTTTTTCGGGTCGGCCAAGTCGCCCGGGTGGACCGTCATACGGTTGAGAACAGTCGACAACTTCGTATGCGGCTGATCTTCGTGAATGCGGACGTCGACGTGACGGATCGTGTAAACGCGGTCTTCGTTGATTTGATACACCAAGTCCATCGTCCCCGGCTCTTCCAGGAACCGAGGCACCGGCTCGGCATTCGCGAACGTGCGACCCAACGCACCGTAACGCTCTTTGATGCCGTCGATGTCCTTGCTCATGTACCGTGCGTTGTAGAAGTCACCCGATCGCTGCTTCAGATTCGCCGCCAATTCATCCTTCGTGAAGATCTTGTTCCCGTCGATAATCAGATCGCGAATCTTGAACCGTGGACCTTCTTTGATGCGGTAGGTGATGATCGCGTGAGCCACCTTGTAGCTCAGCGGATTCCACGGGCTTTCATCAATCGCGACTTCCTTTTCGATGTCGACGTCGAAGTAACCCAGGCTGTGGTAGTACTGCTTGAGCGAGGCGACGTCGTCCGGAATCTGCTCCGGCTTGTACTTGCCGAGGAACGGCAAACCGAGGATCGCTGGCTTCAGTGTCAGCTTCTGCTTCAAGACGCCATACGAGAACGAGTCATTGCCGTCGAACTTGACCGAGCCGACAATGACTTTCGGACCTTCATCAACGATGAAAATCACCTGCCGATCTTCGCGGCGATTTCCTTTTTCCAACGAGACCTTCGTGTACGGGAAACCTTTCGATTTGTAGTGCTCTTCGATGCGCTTCACCGCTTCGCGATTGACGCTGACATCGAACGGGCTTCCCGATTTCAGTCCCGTCAGTTTTTCGAGGTACGCCGTCTTGATGCGGTCGTTGCCGCGGAATTCAACTCGCTCAACCATCGGCCGCTCGATCACGCGGAAGACGAGCACCAAACCGGTCACCGCTTTGCGATAGCGCGGCTCGACACTGAAGAACCAACGCGTGCTGTAGAGAGCACGCACATCTTCACGAATCTGCGATTCCGTGGGAGGTCGTCCCACGGCCGAACGGACGAGCTTGCGAATCGCCGTTGTCTCAATCGTGTCGTTTCCCTCAATCACGATATCCGTGATCGGGTCCGTCAGCGATTCCGATCCCTCGTGACCAACTGCCGAACCTCCTGAGAGTTCTTCGGGAATTGGTTCCTCATCGGGAGATGGCTCGTCGGTAATTCGTCGCGTGCGTCGAGCGGCTTCTTTCGGAACCGGCTCGTCAAACGCTGGCGACTGGCCGCGAATCTTGGTCATCGACTGGCAACCGGCCAGCACATTCAACAACAACGCAATCCCGAGCAGCAACACGCTCCCGCAGTGGGCCTGTTGGGCCACACGATTGTCACAAAAGGTGCCGTCCTTGACACCGCTCATTTGGTGGAGTTTCCGGCTGGAGGGGCATTGATCGGAGGGAATTTTCAGCGGCAAGACAGGGCCGCTTTCAGAAGAGGGCGGAGATATATCGCGAATTCCAATTTCAGAG
>JAYVQJ010000104.1:0-2958 GCA_043777235.1 Planctomycetia bacterium | reverse complement strand
CCGAACCGGACGCTAGCGCGTTCCGGCTGATTTGTTGGGTTTGTTTTCGGATAGCACTCTCAGTGCGCATCGGTCAGCGAGTCAACCTCATGTTTGATATCCCCGAAACGATGCGACTGCCGAGGGTTCGCGATTAACCTCTCGGTGACGGCGGATGGCCGTCCGTACGCGATTTGCGAAGAGCGTCGTTGAGTCCTGCCGTCGCTTCGGCCGAACGGGGAGAGAACGACAATGCCCGTCGAAATTCCTGAGCGGCGTTCGTCCAGCGTTGCAGACCGGAGTACGCCTTGCCGAGTCCGGTGTGCAATTCCGTTCGCAATGTGACAGGGGCATTGGGTGGCGCGATCGCGATGGCCCGCTCGTAGTAATCGCGTGCGGCGTCCCAGTCTTGCCGGGCAAGGTGCGCTGCGGCGAGTCGAGACAGCGGCATCAGAGCGCGCGGGTCGCGGTCGACGGCGTGCCGATACCATGTGCTCGCTTCATCAACACGGCCGAGCTTTTCCAAGACTCGACCGCGATACGCGGCGACGAGCGGTGAGCCGATTTGCAGTTCTTCGGCACGTTCGGTGAGCTTCAAAGCTTCTTCATCTTTTCCGGCGCTCAGCAGAACCTGCGACAGGTTGATCAGCGCGAGGGCCTGTTTCTGGCGGTCGATCCCGCGATGCACTTTTTGAGCGACCCGCTGCACGAGCAGGTCGTCGGAAAGTTGATCTCGAACGACCCGCAGTCTCACTAACTCATCGAACAACCCCCAGGCGATCAGGTGGTTGTTCTCAATCACCGGATGGACGTGATCGAAGAAGGACTCGTCTCCGGGAATTCTTGGCCCATTGGTGCGTTCCAGTTCGCGATCGAGGAGCTTCTCGAAGTCGACGAGCGGAATTCGATTCCGACGGGCGGCCTCCTCAATGACCGAGACAATCTGAGTTGTGGCTCGCAACGGGCAGATGTCTTCGTTGATCGCACGGACAAAGAACGGACGAGCAGCCTCCACGTCACCGGCCAGACAGAGTGCGTCTCCCGTTTCCCATTGCGTCAGCGCATGCAGTGGATCGAGCTGGGCCGCCGCGGTGAATTGTCGCGCGGCTTCGGCGAATTTCTCCTGTCCGCGAAGCGAGCGCGCGTCCTCAATGAGTTTTTGCCATTGCTCGGACTGCACCGGCGAGAGACGGCTCGACTCGCTTTTGAAGGGGCTGAAGCTCCGCATGTTGGAAGCGGGCTTGATGAGGATCAACTGCGCGCCGGCATTTCGCGCGACTTGGGCGTCTCGATCCAGGCTGATCCGGAAATGTTCAACGACGGCCTTCTGCCAATCTGGATCACGATGGTATTGCTCAGGTCCGACCCCTGACTTCAGGATCGAGTCAACCTCGGTGCTCAACACAGTTGGGTGTTTTTCCGGTATGGCATGGCCTGCCAGCCGGGACAAGGCAGTTCCAATCCGAGTCCGAGTGACGATGAATTCCTTCGCCAGCGTCACGGTGCCGGGCCGCTTGAGTTCGCCGTAGGTGCGCTCTTCGAGAAATTCATTATGTCCGTCGTAGATGACGAACAGGTCCGGTTGGTATTCCGCGAGTTCCTGCATCAGGTGGCAGTTGCGATAGCTGGCGTAGGAAATGCCACCGCAATTGATGACCTGCCAGTCGCGATCGGGATCGGCGTCCTGAAGCCGTGCTCGCAACCAGCCGACGTAAGACGTCTCGTCGTCGTACGGATGGCCGTAGGTCGTCGAACCACCGAGGCAGAAGATTCGGTAACTGCGCGCGGACTTCCGAACGGGAAATTTTTGGAGATTGAAATACCAGGTTTTCGCCGGATTCGTGGTGAAGAACTCTCCCTGTCGAACAAACAACGGTGTTCCTGATCGAAAGCCAACGAAGGGATCTTCCGCAAAGAATTGCGGTTTGACTCCGACAAGTGCCAGGAGCAATTCGCCGCACAGCAGCGCGAACACAGTGGTGACCGCGCCAAAGAGGAGTTTCTTCTTCAACGACAACCGATGTCTCTTGCCGCGCGTGCCCATTTTGGGAACGTCGCTCGCGGAGGGCGTCGCGTTGACGGGCAAGGGACCGGCGGTCTGGGAATCGTTCAACGGTTCCTGAGACATAAATCTTTCCTCGGCAATCATTGCTCAATGAATTCCGGCTCTCCGCCATTCGTATTGATCATTGTGGCAAATCAGCCGCAGGGCGCTAGCTCCGGTTTGTTTTCGCTGAACCGAGGCTCGCGCCCTGCGGCAGATGAATGCGTTCCAACACGAATGGCGGAGCGTCCCATTTCGCAACGGTGGCTCATCCGATTTTCAAACCGATTTCTATTTCGACTGTCTGACTTACCGTAGGGTGTGACAAGCGGCGCTTCGCCGCGCCGGCCCACCAGATATTTTCAGCGGGCTTTCTGGTGGGCCGGCGCCCGAAGCGAGCTTGTCGCACCCTACATCGTCGCAAGTCAGACAGTCGAACTATGAAGGCGTCTTTGATTGCACGCGCTGGCAGCAGTTCCCTACCGAGGTTGAGCGTTCTCGAACCGACGCCTCAACGCCGGGCCGATGTTTTGATCGCCGCAATCGTGCGCAAGTGACGCCAGGTCGTGCAGGATTTCTGGTGTGATCTTTTCGATGGCCGGCAATTCGCGAAGCTGCTTGCGAAGAGAGTAAGCCCGTTCGACCAGTTTCGTGAGCCGCTGCACTTCATCAATTTTCTGTCGGCGACGTTCTACGACCGCGAGTCGATTGAGCGTGTTCCAATCCATGGCGTGCAGTTCCAGCGCGTGATGATACGCGGTCGCCGCTTCGTCCACGTTGTTATTCGACTCGTGCAGCCAGCCTTGGATTAGCCAGAAGCGGCTGTCGTGTTCGGCGGTGGCTGGTACTTGGGACAACAAAGTTGCGGCTTTGGCCACATCACCGGAGTTGAGCCGATCCTGAGCCAGGTACGCGAGCAATTCGATGTTGTGCGG
>JAYVQJ010000103.1:0-2963 GCA_043777235.1 Planctomycetia bacterium | reverse complement strand
GCGAACGGAGCGTGAGGCGTTGAGTCTGATTCACTTCCTGCGAGACCAGGGCCAACCGCAGTTCCGCCACGGCGGACTCAACGCCATCTCCTCCGACCAAACCCTCAGCGAACCCGTCCGCCAACGCGCCCTGCAATTCGCCCGCGAATGGGAGTAGCCGCTCTCTGAAGTAGGATGGGCACTCTTGCCCGTCGTGCGGTTCGTGCGTTTGGATGGCGACGGCGACGAGAAGAAAAGGAAGACGGACGGCCAAGAGTGGCCATCCTACATAACGCGCTCGGCGCGGGTCTCCTGACCCCGCCGCTGGCTTGGACCGAAGGTCTCCGTTTGGTGTTGATGGCTCGGCGGTTTCGACTCGATCACGCGCCGAACGTCGGATCACATTCCTGGAGACCTACGGTCGATGAAACGGCAGGGTCAGGAGATCCGCTCCGAGCGCAGCAACCCATCCAACGGTGATTGAGCATTTGGCTTTCCTCTCACGGAGCGAGAGGGCTACAGTGTTCCTGTCTCTCTTTGCGAGCCGGAGTCTTGACCATGAATCGCATCAGTGTTGCCGAAGCGGCCCGTGATTTTCCCAATGTCCTGCGCCGTGTGACCGGGCACGGTGAATCGCTGGCGTTGGAAGAGGCCAGCCGTGTGGTCGCGTGGTTGACTCCGCCGAAAGCGGCTCGCGAGTACACGGTCGCCGATTTGGAACACCTGCTTTCGTCGTTGCCGGCGCTGGGCGACGACTTGGAAGCGTTCGCTCGCGACCTCGATTCCGCGAATGCCTCACTCACCTCGGAAGTCTCACGATGGGATTGATCGTCGATACCAACGTCTTCATCGAAGCCGAACGGCGGCACGGTGCGGTTGACCTCAGTCCGTGGAAGGATCACGGCCCCGTCTATTTGAGCGTCATCACCGTCTCTGAATTGCTGGTTGGTGTGCATCGCGCGAGCACTCCCGAACGAAAGACTCGCCGAGCAGCGTTCGTGGAAGCGATTCTGACCGCGATCCCGATTCTCAACGTGGATGAAGCGATCGCTCGTGAACACGCCGAATTGTTTGCCGATCTCGCTTCGCGAGGTCAGATCATCGGCGCTCATGATCTGTGGATCGCCGCCACAACCATGACCCACGATCACTCCGTGCTCACCGCCAACACCGCCGAGTTTGCTCACGTCGAGGGGCTTGAAGTTCTCCCGTTCGCATGAGCGACGGCGTTGCAGGGCCAGATCTCGCTCGGCGCGGGCCTCCCGACCCAGCCGCTGGCTTGGACCGAAGGTTTCCGTTTGGTGTTGCTGGCTCGACGGTTTCGACTCGGTCACGCGCCGAACGTCGGATCACATTCCTGGAGACCTACGGTCGGTGACGCGGCGGGGTCGGGAGACCCGCGCCGAGCGCGGCATCCCGATCAGGGACCATTGATTGACCGTTCCGCGTGATGAACCGCTGTTCTCGAAGGCGTCATCGCGTGTGCCACGCCGAGAACCTTGGAGTGATGTGTGTCAGCACAGCTTTGGATTCTGCGGCGCAGCCTTTCGATGTCCGCTTTGCTCCGAGCACGCTAGCCAAAGAAAGTCGCTCCGCGATAAATCCAAAGCTCCGCTGATACGGAGCACTCCAAAGGCCGAGTCAATCGCGCAAACGACGTTGTGGGAGCGTTCGGCTTCCCTGTCGCGGAGCGACAGGGCTACTTTGTGAGACCAGGGCCAACCGCAGTCCGAGTGGCTCAACGCCATCTCCTCCGACCAAACTCTCGGCGAACCCGTCCGCCAACGCGCCCTACAATTCGCTCGCAAGTGGAAGTAGCCTTTGGCAGTCACAGTCCAAATGTCTGCGGCGAAGCCCGCGCGGGTCATCAGAACTTCCGCCCGGCCGAGAACTGTCCGACTCCGGTTTGCTGGGCGGGCTGACCGAAGCCGGTGCTGACGACTCCGCCGCCGTAGCGTTCGTGCAAGTCGTCGTGTAACGAGCGGAGTTCTTCAACAGACCACTCGTCGATCTTCCATTCGGCCATCAGTTGCGGGTTATGAAACTCGCCACGCAAGTGCGCGACGACCTTGGCCGACGACGGATTGAAGTCTCCATCAACGGACCAATGATTGCCTCGGAGCGGGTAGTGGCCGGTGGTGTCGACTTCGATCTTTTCCGGGACCGCGGGCTTGGGGCGTTCGTTCTGGCCTTTCATCAGCCAACTGAAAGTCCAAGCATCCAGCGGCGTCGTGCAGCCGTGCTTGAAGTAGCGGAGGACTTCGCCGTTCTCGATGCAGACGACGCTCGGTAGTTCGCGATCCTTGAGTAGTTCAGCCAGTTCCGGCACGTCGGCGCGATCGACAATTTGAATGTGATTGTCGGGAGTCTCACCGATCTTCCAACCGGCGGTACGCATCGACTCGAAGACGCCGCCAGTCTGCCGCAGGCGTTCGAGTTCACGCTCGCACTTGTCGCAGTCCTGAGCGGTGATGAATAGCACACGCAGTTTGCGCGGCTCGACGCGAGTTGCGTCGGTCTTGGTTTTCGAGGCCGTCGAACTGACGGCTGAGGCTTTTTCATTCCGTCCTTGGTCTTGGGCGACCGCCGTGAATCCTATCACGACGGTAAGCAGCAGTGCCGCTTTCGCCAGCAATCGACCAAACATGCACAGTCACCTCATCGTTGAAATCTCACGGGAATCCGTGGCCGATGCGAAGGCATCAGCGGCGCGGTGGCCCGACGAGCGTTTCGGGCGAGCAAACCGCAGGCCGCGAGCGAACGGCCAAGAAGAGTATGCACGACGATCGCTCGAAGCTGAAGTCTGCGCCCGCCGAGGTCACGACATTCACTCGGCGACCGTTCGCGTCGAATCGAGTAGGCGGACTATGTCAGCCGCGTCTGGCTGCGCGACTCCCGTCCAATCCGCCGTGCCACTTCACTTCTAACGAGGCTCCGCCTCAGACCATGAGCCGGCACGCGCTAGCGTCCGGTTCGAGAGTCCA
>JAYVQJ010000102.1:0-2963 GCA_043777235.1 Planctomycetia bacterium | reverse complement strand
GCGGCTTGTTCGCCGGCTCGCTGCCGCTAGCCGAGGTCTTTCGCTTCGACGGCAAAGATCGTTGGGCGAGCGTCGGTCGCGTCGATCTCACCCCCGACGTGATGTACCGCCGAGCTTGGACGATGGCTGAGTATCAAGGCCGGCTGTTCGTCGGCACGCTGCCGAGCGGTCGTGTCCTCTCGATCGCCGCCGGCGCGAACGTGACTCACGATCGTTCGCTGTCAGCCGGTTGGCATCATGTCGCGGCGCAGCGCACCGGCCGCGAACTCAAATTGTTCGTCGATGGCAAGAAGGTCGCGACATCGGCACCGTTCGAGCCGTCGCAGTTCGATCTCTCGTCCGACGCGCCGCTGCGCATCGGCTTCGGCCCAACAGATTCGTTCAATGGGCGGCTCCGTGACGTGAAGCTCTGGAATCGCTTGCTGTCGGAAGAGGACGTCGCGAGAGAGAATCTCGCGAAGTGACTGTAGGATGGCCGCCCTCGGCCGTCCGTGCTTGAACGACGCCACAATGCGGGACGGTCGAGGGTGGCCGTCATCTTGAAATCGCACACTTGGGAGCAAAGGAAACACGCATGACTTCGTTGTGGACTCGCTCGTTCGTCGCATCGGCTTTGATTCTGGGATTGATGAACTCGGCCTTCGCTGCCGACGCACCGCTGGTCGCGACCGACGTGAAGCAAGTCGATCGAGACTACTGGTTTCAAGGAGAGTACCTCGGCTCGGCACGCAATGCGTGCGGCCGATGCGAGTCGTGCGGGCTGCAAGTCGTGGCACTCGGCAAGAACGAATTTCAAGCGGTGCTGTATCGCGGCGGTTTGCCGGGCGGTGGCTGGTGGACTGGGATGACGAAGCACGAGTTCAAAGGCCAACGTGACGGCGAGACGCTGCGGCTAATCGGCGACGACGCGGCTCAGCGAATCGAGATTCAAAACAGCAACGCGACCGTTCAAGCGGTTTATCAGCCCGCAACTCCCGCCAGCGAACAAGTCGTGGCGATGGGGCAGCTCATTCGAGTCGAACGTCGCAGCTCGACGCTCGGTGCCGCTCCGCCGTGCGGCGCGATCGTGCTGTTCGACGGCAACAATACGGATCACTGGAAGAACGGACGCAAGTCGGACGACGGTCTGTTGATGATCGGCACCGAGACGAAAGTGCCGTTCCAAGATTTCCACATGCACGTCGAGTTTCAATTGCCGTACATGCCGAACGCTCGCGGACAGGGTCGAGCCAACAGCGGCGTCTACATTCAAAGCCGCTACGAGGTGCAGGTGCTCGATTCGTTCGGGCTGAAGGGTGAGAAGAACGAGGCGGCGAGTCTGTACCAGTTCAAAGCGCCGGATGCGAATCTCTGCTTTCCGCCGCTCGTGTGGCAGACATACGACATTGAGTTTCAAGCGGCTCGCTTTGACGGCGAGAAAGCGAAACGATGCCCCGCGACCGTCACCGTCTGGCACAACGGAGTCGTGGTGCAGAACCGCGTCGAACTGGCCAACAAAACCGGCGGCGGAGCGGCCGAAGGTCCGTTGTCGCTGCCGACCAAGCTGCAAGATCACGGCAATCCGGTTCGCTTCCGAAACATCTGGCTGATCGACCGCAGCGGCTCGGCGCAGGCACAATCGGTCGCCATGCAAACGAAGTGATCCGCACCAACCCGAAGCGTGAGCGAGGGCGAGCGCTCCCAAAGCTCACCACGCAGAACCTCTCAGGACGTCCGCCCTCGCTCACGCTTCGGGTTAGTTTGGCCGGGGCGACCCGAACGAACGGCAAGGTTTGACGCGCTCTGGAGCCAATTTTCCGGTTTTGTTAGAAGCCCGCCCCTTTCTTCACGCGGAGCGTGAAAGACTTCAGGCAAGGAGGCCGCTTCATGACGAACAAATCCCCATTGCAGATCGCCTTGTTGGCGGGCGGGACATCCCGCGAGCGAAATATCAGTTTGGAAAGCGGCGCTGCCGTCGCGAAAAGCCTTTCCGACCGAGGCCACAGGGTCTCGCAGATCGACCCGGCTCACGTCGAATTGTCGGACTTGGACTGGTCGAGTTTCGATGTCGCGTTCCTCGCGCTGCATGGCACGTTCGGCGAGGACGGACACGTTCAACAGATTCTCGAAGAGGCCGGCATCCCGTTCACGGGAAGCGATTCCGTCGCGTCGCGATTGGCGTTCAGCAAGTCGGCGGCGAAGGAACGCTTCATTCAAAACGGAGTGCCGACTCCGGCCTATGTGCTGATCCACGAGTCAGACTCGGCGGCGCGCATTCAGCAGCAAGCGAACGCACTCGGATTTCCGTTGGCCGTGAAGCCGGACGGTCAGGGATCGAGTCTCGGCATCACGATTGTTCGGACGCCGGAAGAGTTGCCGCAGGCGTTGGCTCGCTGCTTCCACTTCGATCCGTTCGGATTGTTGGAGGTCGCAGTCGATGGGACCGAGTGGACGCTGGGACTGCTCGACGGCGAACCGTTGCCGCTGATCCAAATCGAAACCGGCCGAGGCTTCTTCGACTACACCGCCAAGTACGAAGACGATGACACGCAGTATCTGTTCGACTTCGCGTTTCCGACGAGCGTCATCATGTCCATCGAGAGCGCCGGTCGCCGCGCGTACGACGCTTTGGGATGCCGCGGACTTGCTCGCGTCGATCTGCGAGTCGATCGCTTCCACGAACCGTGGGTGTTGGAGGTGAACACGATTCCGGGAATGACCGGTCACAGCTTGGTTCCAAAGGCCGCAGCGCGATTGGGCCTGAACTTAGGAGCGATCTGCGAACGGTCCATTCACAACTGTCTGAAGCACAAGGCACTGACGCCTCATCAACGCCGTTTGCAACCGGCCACCTAAATTGGCTGCTGGGAAAGTAGACCAGTCACTCCGTGACTGGAATCTTCGAGTCACGGGGAGTCTGTGAGTGAATTGGTAGCTGAAGTCGCCAGACTTCAGATTCCTCGGCGAAATCTGAAGTCTGGCGA
>JAYVQJ010000101.1:0-11624 GCA_043777235.1 Planctomycetia bacterium | reverse complement strand
CTCGACATGGGGGCCGACAATACGACGCTGGTGGTCTCGAACGGCAAAGACATCTGGATTCGCAATGTGCCGCTGGGGGGCAATCATTTCACCCGTGCCCTGACGAAGGAAATGAAGCTGACCTTCGCCAAGGCCGAGCACCTGAAGTGCAACGCCACGAAAGCTCCCGATCCGCGAGCCGTCTTCCAAGCGTTGCGGCCAGTGTTCAACGATTATGTCTCGGAGATTCAGCGGTCGATCGGCTATTTTTCGAGCGTCAATCGGGATGCGAAAATCACGAAGATCGTCGGAGCCGGCAACGGTTTCAAACTCGCCGGACTCCAAAAATTCTTGCAGCAGAACCTGCAATACGAAGTCGAACGAGTCGACAACTTCCAAGCTCTGGTCGGCGACACGGTGCTCAATGCTCCGCTGTTCCAAGAGAACGTGCTCAGCTTTGTCGTGCCGTATGGATTGGCTCTGCAAGCTTTGAAGCTCACCCGTATCCATACGACGCTGTTGCCGGGCGAGATCGCGACGGCTCGTAAGATTCGCCGCAAAAAGCCGTGGGCCGTGGCGACCGCTGCGAGCTTGTTGTTCGGTTTGGCGATGTCCACTGCGGGCTACAGCAACGTGGCGAGTTCCGTCAGCTCAACCAAGTTCGGTGAGGCCGAGGCGAAGGTCAAGAAGCTGCAAGATACGGAAACTGGTTTCAAGGGCAGCTTCTCAACGGCTGAAACCAATTTCAAAGCGGCCGTTGACGATGGCAAGAAACTGGTGACCGCGATCGACACACGAGAGATGTGGCTGGAGGTCTATCGCGCGATCAACGAATGCCTGCCACGCGATGTCGGCAACGAACAAGATACTGACGACGTGACGCTCAAGAACCGAGTCAACATTAAGAGCGTTTCGGCCAAGAAGTACGCGGACGTCGGGAAGTGGTTCACGGAGACCAAAGAGAAGGGTGGCGTCTTCATCAACATGTTGGAGAAGGACAAGGAAACTCCGCCGACTGGTGCCGGTTATGTCTTCACTCTTTCCGGTGAGCATTATCGAGCCGACCCCGTCGATGAGACGAAACAGCTTCAGAACTTTGTGAAGTTCCATGTCCTGTCCAACTTTCAAAAATTTGAATTTCAACAGCCAGGGACACCGCAACCGGTTCCGGTCAGAAAACTGGGGATTACACACGCGGTCTTCAAACTCGAGGCCACCAAAAAATACGCCTATCGCCCCAAGGGAAGCAGATCTAAGGGAGCGAACACGACAAAGACCCCGGTCGGTGGATTTGGACAAGCGGGTCGTCCCGGCGGCGCAGCGGGAGCGTCAGCTCCTCTCGGTGGAGTTGGCGGAGTCGGTGGAGTTGGCGGAGTCGGTGGAGCCAATGTCCCCGGGAAAGACGGCGATGAGAAGGTGATGATTGATCGGACTGAGTTCACGATTCAGTTTATTTGGAAACCGACGCCGCCTGCGGATCGTCCCACCGTCGATCCGTTGAAGCCGGTCGCACCCGAAGGTGCGCCGCCGGCGGATCCGGCAGCTAATTCAGCGGCACCAACGAATTCTCTTGCTCCGAACAACACGACCGTACCAACGACGGGAACTCCTCCAACAGCGCCAGCCAATGGTGCTGCTCCAACAAGTGCGGCGGCCCCAACGAATGCCGCGCCTGCTGTCCCCGGAAAATGAAAATCGAGTTTCTGTCCCTATCGAATCTCACGTGACTCAATCAACCAAATCGAGGTTGCCATGAATAAGCTCAAGCCGATCCTTGCTCAAAAGTTTTGGATCATGTTTTTTGTCGTGTTGATCATGCCGTTGGTCGGTTACTTCATGACCAAAGGCAAGCTCTCGGCCGAGATCACCGAGCGATGGGATAAGTTGGACAAGACATTCACCGGAATTCCTCCGGGCACCGGCGTCCCAAATGACTCGTGGACCAACAAGCTCAACGACACGACTGGCGTTCAGAAGGTGCATAACACACGCGCCAATCAAGAACTCTGGCTGAAGCAAAAAGAGCGCATGTTTTGGCCGAAGGACGTCGCTCCTTACATGGCCAATGCCGAGTACTTCAAAGAATTGACGCAGGCACAAAAAGGGGATCAGGTTCTCTTCAAATACCCACGAGGCTACGAAGCTCAGATTCGAGCTCTTTGGGAAATCGACGATCCGCTCGAAGACGGCGTGAATCTTCGCGATTCCAATAAACGCAAAAAAATTGCATTCCCGATGGCGGACTTACATCAAGCCCAGAGGATGTATTTGGGAGATAATGTCGAGCGAACCTTCGCCGAAATTTGGGGCGCTCAAGAAGACATTTGGTTGCAAACGGAATTGCTGCACGCAATTCGTCGGATGAATGAAAACGCGATTTCCCAAGGAGACGCGTCCATCAAGCAGTTGGGAAAAGTCCTGTTGTTTGGTGGCACAAAGGCGACGGGAGACGCCACCGCTTCCTCGGCAGCAGTCACTGGTGGCGCTGGCACTGAGATGCCTGCGGGAGTGATGCCCTTCGGTGGTGGTGGTGGCCAACGGCCAGACGGGGCGGCTTCTGTGTCGACAGACATCAACTATGCCGAGGAATTCGACGTTGCAAAAGAAGCTGGCGGTGCAGGTGGTAACGTGATGAAAGACCTCGCCAGTGGTGGATTTTCGGGTGGAACTGGAGGGACCGATCCAAACGCTGGTGGCGCTGGCGGTGTGAAAACGGAAGTCAAACGCTACATCGACCTCGACGAAAAACAGGCGTACAAGCGACGTGGTTTCTACATCAAATTGGTCATGGACCATCGCAAGGTTCCGGACCTCCTCGCCGAGCTGATGAACTCGCCGTTCCCTGTCGAGATCGTGCGTGTTCAACAAGTGTGGTACTCGGATGGCGGAGCTTCGGGTGGTGGCGGCGCTGGCATTGGTCCGATGACGGGTGGAGTACCGGGCTTCTCTGGATTCAAGCCAAGAGGGGATGGGACTGACGCACCCACGCCGTCAGGTTTCGATGTCGATAGCGGAGCCGGAGGTGGCGGAGGTGCTGGACGATCAGGAGCAAACAATCCCGGATCGGCCGCCGCGCTTGCCGATCCGAATTTGGCTCACGTGGCGATTCTCGGAGTCTGGACGTTGTACCTTCCGCCGCCGCCAGCCGCCGATGCGGGACAAGCCGCGCCCGTGACTTCGCCTGCTCCGGCTGCCGGTGTCGCGGTGACTCCAGAGAAGACCACTCCTCCGGCCGATGCCGCAGCCGAAACTACCGCGACGGACAACAAGCCGACTGCCACGGAACCCACAGACGCGACGGCTGACGAAGCGAAGAAGCCAGACGATCCTGATGCTCCGAAGAAGTCCGATTCCGATTCTGACAAACCGGCTGCGGAGAAAACTCCACCGAAAACCGAAGCCGGTGACAAATCGGACTCGGAGACAAAGTAGAGACCGGTCAATCGCACGATCCCAGTTCAATCACGGTTCCATTCTCCGAAAATCATCACGGTCAGCCAGTCCTGTCCTGCGATGGAAAGGGAGTCAGTCATGAAAAACATTTTGGCAAAACTCAAGGGCATGAATTACAAGCAAGCCGCCATTGATCACGGAGAGAAAGTGTTCATGGGTGGTGTCGGCCTGTTCGTGCTGGTCTGTTTGGGGGGCACCAGTTGGAGCCGCTATGACAAGCAGCCGAAAGAGTTTCTCGACAAGGTCGAAGTCGGCGAAAGGAGCATTCAGAACTCCGCGTTTTCGCTGGAGGAGCAAAGCAAATACAAACCGCTGAACATCATGCAGCAGGTGCAGACGCTGCAATCGCCGTTGGAGCCGGGACGCTATGAGTATTCGACCAGCTTCTTCCATCCCATGTATCCCACGGCCGTCAAAATCACCGAGCCGAGATGGCTCGCACCGATCAAGCCGATCGCTGACGCTGGCAAGGCGTTGATCGTTGAGATACCTCAAGACCAAGCCACCGCACCAGCAATTGCGACATTGACCGAGGATTCCGAGGCCGCGAAGAAACTCACTGCTGCGAATGCCACCGATGACGATGAATTTGCTCCGCGACGATCGGGAGGCGAGGCAACAGGCCGAGCTGCGGCCGGTGCGCCTGGGGCAGCTCTCGGAAATGTGCCCGGCACGAAGCCGCCGACTGGTGCCAGCGCCCTTCAGCAGTTGCTAGGTGGCCCGATGGGGGGCATGGAAACGGCTGGAGCCGGTCGCCCATTGATCAACGCTCAGGGGAGTCGTTTCGTCTCGTTTCGAGCGATCTTCCCGCTCAGCGACCAATTGGATGAATTTCACAAGGCGATGCATGAGTCACGTCAACAAGTGGCCGGAAAAATTAACTTCATCGACTTCGAAGTCGAGCGACAAGTCGCTCAGCCGGGCAATCAGCCTTGGCCCGAAGCGTGGGAGAAAATCGATCTCCAAGCTGCGCTCGATCTCATGGATCGCATTGAGTTCGACACGGATCTGGTGGATCCCATCTACACCGACAACGTCTTCACCATGCCATTGCCGCGACGAGTGATCGGAAAATGGAAGCGGTGGGCTTCGCATCCGCTGATCACCACGCTGACTGAAGAGCAGGCGGAACTGCAAGCGCAGTTGACCGCCAAGATCATGAAGGAGGCTGAAGAAAAGAAATTGGACGAAAACAAGGCCGGCAAGAGAGGTTTGTCGTCACGAGTGCATGATAATCGCGGAATTCGCAGCTCGATGGTGAGCAACGGCCAAATGAATACCATGATGACCGATATGACTAAGCAGATGCAGAAGGGCCAGATGGATATGTTTAATCCGCAAGTTGCGCGGGGTGACGGCTCGGATAACATGGCGCAGGCAATGACTGGCTTCTCGGAACAAGTCAGCCGAGCCGATGGCAAGATGTCGAAGTATCTGCTGTTCCGCTACTTCGATTTCCAGGTCACTCCAGGAAATGCCTATCGCTATCGAGTGCGAATGAAGCTCTTGAATCCGAACTTCAAACGACCCGTCGAAGAGTTGGTGGACGAGTCGATCGCCGCCGGTGAAATCCGTGAGACGCCCTGGAGCGAGCCGACAACGTACGCCTACATTCCCGAAGAACAACACATGTTCTTGGCGAAAGCGGAGAAGCCCAAGGGTGATGGTTTGCCGAGTGCGCAGATTGATGTCTACCAATGGTTCTCCGAAGCGGGGACCACGATTGCCGCGAAGGTGGAGAAGCTGCAACTCGGACAGTTCATCGGTGGGCGCGTCCCGGAGACCGAGGTGTATCGTCCGGCGTATGACACACTGAAAAAGGAAGAGATCCCGGTCTTCACAGGCAGTCTATTGACCGATGTTGCCGCAGGTTCGACAGCCTCTGGATTCGATCTTGTCGAACACGCCGATTTGAAACTCGATGACAAGAAGCTGAAGCAGTTGACGACGTCTGACAAAGCCTTGGTTGTCGATCGCTATGGCCAAATGGCAATCTTGGACAACAAGGCTTCTGCAGACGAGCGATCGGCCGCTGATAATATCGTGGATAAAGAACGTGGCGACATTCGCGAGCGGTTAAAAAATCGTCCGGACAATAACGCAGCCGCCGGTGGTGGCTTGAGCAAGTTCATTCCGAAAGGTGATGGCACGGACGATGCAATGGCGGAGATGCAAAAGATGATGCAACCGGGCATGGGTGGCGGAAACTCCTTGAAGAAAGGAGCCAAGCCGACAGCCGCCAAGAAGACGCCGGTCAAAGGCAAGCCGACCGGGGGTAAAGCAGGATAGCTTTGAATGCTCAATGGGACTCACGGATGAGTGTCGTGCCGCGAATTCTGGGAATCGATCCGGGCTTGAACCGCACGGGTTATGCGTTGTTGGAACGCTCTCCGCGCGGCCCGGTGCTGCGCGAGGGAGGCTTGATCCGGTCAACGCGAGGTCTCTCATTGGCCGAGCGTGTGCATGAGATTGCCTCTGGTCTTTGTGAGGTCTTGGATGAATTCCAACCGACCGCGCTGGCGATCGAGCAAGTCTTCTCGCTGGTGAAGAATCCGAAGTCGGCGCTGCTGATGGCACATGCTCGCGGAGCAATCTTGTCGGCGGCGGTCGAACGCGGAATTCCCGTCGTCCATTACACTCCGACGCAAGTGAAGCGACTGCTAACCGGCAGCGGCAAGGCGAGCAAAGACCAGATTCAACGAGCCATCAAATCGGAACTCGGTTTGGATCGGTTGCTCGAACCCAACGACGTGGCGGATGCGTTCGCGGTGGCGTTGTGCCACTACTACAGCTCGCAGATCGCCGCTTGAGCATCGTCGTCAGTGCGTGACGCGACTGCGGATGATATCTTGCCGCCGGTGACAGACGTGTGCCGAACCCAATTCGCCGAACGCTGGCGAACGGCATAATGGTCTCTGCCACTGGACAGCGATCATGCCCAATCAACGAGTCATTCTGACTTTGCTCGCCATGCTGGCCTCCAGCGCGGCGGTGGCTTGGAGTCTGCTGTCTCCTCCACTCACCGCCGAACCAGCGAAGCCCGACGCTGTTGTCGAGAAGGAGCCGCGCCCTGCCCCTGCTGGGATGGTTTGGATTCCCGGCGGCAAATTCCTGATGGGCAGCCGAGACGGCCAAGAAGACGAAAAGCCGCTTCATGAAGTTGAACTGGCTGGCTTTTGGATGAACGCGACCGAGGTGACCAATGCCGAGTTCCAGCGGTTCATGGATGCCACCGGCTATGTGACGGTCGCGGAACGAACTCCAACCCGAGAAGACTTTGCCGGTGTGGTCGACCCCAGTCTGATTCGAGATGAGGATTTGGTCGCCGGTTCGATTTGCTTCAATCCGAACTTTGACCGTGAACTGATCCGTCGAGTTCGAAATCCCAAGAACCCGGATTGGGCGCATCTGGTTTGGATGATCCAGGAAGGTGCCAATTGGCGGCATCCGCACGGTCCTGAATCCGGGATCGAAGACAAGCTGGATCATCCCGTCGTCCACGTTGCTTGGCCTGATGCCATCGCCTACTGCGACTGGGCTGGCAAACGCTTGCCAACCGAAGCGGAATACGAATACGCCTCGCGCGGAGGACAGCATCAGGAACGGTTTCCCTGGGGAGACGTGGAGCCGGACGAAAAGCACTGGTTCGCCAATCTCTGGCAAGGAGAGTTCCCGGAAGAGCACGTCGTGCAGGACGGCTCCCGTTTCACAGCGGTGGTCAAATCGTTTCCAGCCAACGGCTATGGCTTGTACGACATCGCGGGCAATGTCTGGGAGTGGTGCGAGGATTGGTATCAGCCAGACTTTTACTCGGTCAGCCCGCGTCGCAATCCGCGTGGTCCGCGAGATAGTTTTGATCCCAACGAACCGCGGGTTCCTAAACGAGTCCAACGCGGTGGTTCTTTCATGTGCAACGACAACTATTGCTTGGGATATCGCTGTGCCACACGCATGAAGGGTGATGTGAACTCCAGTTCGTTTCATTGTGGATTCCGCTGTGTTCTCTCGCCCAGCGACTACGATGCCTTCGCGAAGGCCCCCGCGCAACAGCCCTCAACGACTCGCTGAGCAAAGACCTCATGCCTGAATCTCAATCCGCTGCCACCGACTTCGCTCATACGGAAATCGGAATTGTCTGTGCGTTGCCGATTGAATTGGGCGCGTTCATGGATCGCTGCCAGAAGGTCAAGAAATACACGGGGGGCGACTTCGTGTTTCGTGGCGGACTCTATGACGGCATCCGCATCGCCGTGGTCGAATCTGGAATGGGTTTCGCACGAGCGCGCCGCGCGACGCAGGCGCTCATCGAAGGCCACACTCCGCGCTGGCTGTTGTCGTGCGGATTCGCCGGAGCCTTGCGCGAGGACATGCCCGTCGGGTCGATTCTCGTGGCGGACTCCGTCGTCGATCAGCACGGTCAAAGTTTGCAGATCGACTTGCACATGCCAGCCGATCCGGCGCGTGGCTTGTTCGTCGGCCGGTTGTTGACCGCAGATGACATCGTCCGCACGGTTGAGCGAAAGCGAGAACTCGCCGAGCAACACTCGGCACTGGCCGTCGATCAGGAAAGTCTCGCGGTGGCACAAGTGGCTCGCGATCACAAGACGCGGTTTCTCGCGGTGCGAGTCATCAGCGACGACCTCTCGTCCGATTTGCCGCCAGAGATATTGAGCATCGTCGGTGCGACGGGCAGCGTGAGGTTCGGAGCGGCGGTCGGAGCATTGTGGAAGCGTCCGTCCGCCGCGAAAGACATGTGGCGGCTGCGCGAGCAAGCTCAGGCGGCGGCAACGAAACTGGCCACGTTTTTGGATGGCGTCGTCGTGCAACTCCATGCGGCGACCAAGAACGAGTCCGCCGCTCAGTGACGATCAAATCACCAGCGTCCCATGACAGCGTGCAGGCTATTGATCTCAGTCACTTTGGAAACGCCGATCTCGACATGCGGCGTTTGTGTCGCCAAGCCGTAAAACGTGCGCGGCAAATGCGAGACGTCCGGTGCAACTCCCAGCGAAGTCGTGTTGCCGGGTGACACTGTCCCCGATCGCAATCGCACGAATGCCGTTTCCATCAAGCTCTCGTTGTGATGCCAACTGACGGTGCCGTATGCGTAGCCGTAATAGGTACTTCCGCGGTAACGAGGTGGACCTCCCCAGACCGAGCCGGTGGAAGCTCCGGAGCTGGTCAGTCCAGTCGGCAACTCCAGGGGATGTTGTTGCAACGCGGTTGCGACTTCCTTGAGTTCTTCTTCCTTCGCCGGTTGCAGGTCGATGCTGGCTCCGGCCGAGACGTTCTTGGCGACAAACAATCGGCCTTGATCGTTGGCGACAACCAGCGGCGCGAAGCCCCATTCAAATCCATTCGCAACGGTCAGCTTGTCCGGACTGGACGAAGTGACTTCCAAGCGGCCACGCTCGGTGCGATGTCCGACGGTCAGAAACTGCGTGCGTGTCCGTGAGCGGAGCCAGCCCGATGTGAGGTTCTGCGTGTTGGTCCAATCGACTTGGCCCGATTCAAACTGCTCGTTCTCCGGCCAGATCGGGTACACGGCGGTGTCGCGTGAGAACTGCATCCCGGCCGACGGAGCTTGTCCGGCATACAAGCTGATCCGACCGAACGTCACTGCGGACTGAGCCGATTGATCGATGTACGTCAGACTGCGGCAGCGCGCCTTCACGCTGAAGCCGTGAGCGACGATCGTGTAACCAAACAGCAAGCCGCTCGTGATGATCGCGACCGCCGGGATCGTCAGCAGCAACAAATGCAGTTGCTTGCGGCGAGCCAGTACAAAGTAATTCAACGGTCCAATGACAACCGCGAAGATCGTGATCAACACCAAGAACATCACGACTGGCACACCGCCGATGCCAGGGATCAGGAACAACAGGAAGTCGCTCGTTCCGAAGCGAGCCGACTCGCCGTGTCGCTTGCCCCAATCCCAACGAGGCATGCCGCCGACGGATTTCAGCAGCCAGAACCAATCCTGTGCCGTACCCGGAAATGGCTCACCGCGAAACATCACGAGCTTCCCGAATCCCACATCGGCAACTCGAAACGGGAAAGCCTCGCGCGGCCAGTCGGCGGGGGAAGCAACCGGAGTGCTGACGGACGTTGCACCGCCACTTGCATCCTGATGCACGATCTGACTGACCTCGCGATCACCGATCTTCGGCTCGGCCCACAACCACGTACTCGCCGAGGCCAAGTCTCCAGCGAGCAACTTGGCCGGCGCGTCCCCGGCTGCCTCGAAATCACCGGCGGCTGTGACAAGCAATGTCCCGCCGCAACGAGTCCATTGAATCAGCGCGGATCGTGTCCCTTTCGGAAGCTTGTTCAATTCGGCCAGCGGAATCGAAATCACGTCGAGTCCGCTGTAGTCAATCCACGAACCGGGCAACGAGTGGGCCGGCAGCGCGACTCCATTGGACGATCGAATTCCGCCAGGACGATATCCCCCGCTACTGCTGTAGCTGGTCGAACCACCGGCGGTCCCTCGAAACGTGGTCGCTCCGTCTTCGAAGGCTTGCATGTCGACAACGCCGGGAGCGACCACCAGCAGGCCCGGATGCCCGACTTCGTAAACGTTGAGTTCCGGTAGCCCGACGCTGTGTCTCATGTTCTCCAGAACGCCACCGGAATCTTCGACGCGAAACTCCGCACCGTTGGAGGAATTCACCATCGGCACGGCCAGCGTGACGGCCAGCTTTGCGTTCTGAGGAACTTCCAGCGTCTGCCGCACTCCGACGATCGGCATGTATGTCTTCGCGATGCGAAACGTCAGCGTCCGAGTTGGCCCGCGATTCGTCACGGTCACTCGGATCGGGCAATACCCACCCTGTCCGCAACCGATCCATCGCGAATCGACATCCACCTGCAGATCGTGGCCGGTGAGCGAAAACGTCTCGCCAGAAGCCAAAACCGATGCGGATGACAAAACAACTGCGGCCAAAAGCAAACCAATGATCAATGACCAACGACCAATAACCAATGACCAATGCCTTGGCTTCTCCATGCAAGTTCGTCCGTCGTTTCTCTGGTCTCTAGGAATGATGGTCATCGGAAACAATCCCGCGCGATTTGAAATCTTGAATTGAGTCACACCCTCACGTCCGCCGGCATTTGATGAGCGACCTCGGCGACTCGACTGGTCAGCAGATCAACCATCTTGGCGGGAGTCCAACCTTCGAGACGGGCGGAGTAATCGAGAATCAACCGGTGTCCGAGCACGCACGGAGCAACCTTTTGCACCTCGCGAAATCCAACGTTCGGCTTGCCGGCCAAGAGTGCAGCGGCGCGGCTGGTCCCTGCGAGTGCTATTGCGGCACGCGGTGATGCTCCGTACTTCACGAATTTCCTCACCTCGTCCGGTGATTCCGCTCGCTGCGGATGCGTCGCCGTCACCAACCGAGCGATGTAGTTCGCGACCGCTTCGGGAAGATGAATTCGGTCGGTCAAATCAAACAGCCGGGAGAGATCGGTTCCCGACATGACTTCGGACAACTTGGGAGCTTGGCCCCGTTTCCTTGTGCTGATGATCTGCTGCAATGTCTCGCTGCTGACGCCATGCACGATGATCTTGAACGTGAAGCGATCGACCTGAGCTTCGGGCAGCGGGTACGTCCCTTCCAACTCGATCGGGTTTTGCGTGGCCAGCACGAAGAACGGCTGCGGCAGCAAATGCGTCTCGCCGAGGACGGTGACGCGGTGCTCCTGCATCGCTTCGAGCAACGCCGATTGTGTCTTCGGAGTCGCACGGTTGATTTCATCCGCCAGAACGAGATTGGCGAAGATCGGGCCGAGGTGAAACACCAGCTTGCGACTACCGTTTTGCTCTTCGAGGATCGGCGCACCAACGATATCGCTGGGGAGCAAGTCGGGAGTGAACTGCACGCGCCGTGACGAGAGACCGAGCAACGCCGAAAGGGACTTGACCAACTCGGTCTTGCCCAGGCCCGGCAACCCCTCCAGCAAGATGTGCCCGCGAGCCAACAAGCAGATGACCACCTGCTCGATCAGTTCCGATTGTCCCAAGATCGCGGAACTGAGTCCGTCAATCAGGCGTTGCAGTAATTGCTGAGCTTCCGCCACTTCGGACGGCGTCAGGAGCGGGTCTTTGGCAGAAGCGTCCATTGGTGAGGTTTGTCTTTCTGGCGCGTCGGAAATCTTGGGGTTAAGTCGCGGAGATCTAGTTGATG
>JAYVQJ010000100.1:0-2965 GCA_043777235.1 Planctomycetia bacterium | reverse complement strand
AAAAGCCTCCGCCCTCGTCGCCCCAGGGACTCTGCCGCCACTTGGATGGTGGAACCGCGATGAGTTGCCAGAGTCTCCGTTCTGGTGAACTCATCTGTTGCTCCGATTTCTCGATCAACTCTCGTAGTTCTGTTTCGGTTATTGGAGTCCAGGTCATATTGTATTGGCCTAGAAGCTTGACTTCGCGGATGGCACGCCGTTGATGTCGTCTATCACCATGCCAGGACTTCATACGTTAATGAGGCGACCGCGTCGGACTGGAATCGGCCGGCCTAACTGTTCGGCGGTTTCGATCCATTCGCGGATCACGACTTGTGCGTTGGCGAGCGCTTCTTGGTAGGTCGCTCCATCGGCGGCGCAGCCAGCCAGTTCGGGAACCTCGGCGATGAAGGCTTGGTCCTCTTGGCTCCAGTACAGGATGATTTCGTAGTTGGTGTCGTCAGTCATGTTCATTCAAGTTCATCTGGTTCCAATGGCGGTTGTCCTGGACCGCGGACCCGAAGAATTTTTACTTCATCTCCGGAAACACTGAAAACTCCTCGATAGGTTCGTCCTCTCCGAGTCTTGAAGAGGAATTGGCGAAGCTCGGTTTCGGCCAAGTCATTTTCCGGGGCGAGTCCGTAGCCCGATGGATTCTCACCGAGTTTGGCGACCGCAAGCTCGAACGCATCCCACCAGCGAAGGGCACCGTCGGCGGAACGTGCGGCCAGCCAATCGAAGATTTGCTGAGCGTCCCGTTCGGCTCGGCGGACAATGCGTACGTGGAAACTCATGGCTGCGTCCGGATGTTGTTCCGCTGGCGAAACTCCTTGGCAAACTCGTCAAACGGCCTTCCGGTCTGACCCTGTTCGATGTCTCGCAACGACGCTCGAATCGCCAGCCAGTCGTCGGCGGGAGGATTCTGGAGACACCACTCGTCGAATAATTCGTCGATTGGCAAATCGTCGCCGCGTTGTGTCACTTGCTCGCGAGCAAACCGGGAAAAGTTCTCGATCAATTCGGAAGTCGGCATGATTTGATCTCGATGTCGGTTGGGCGTGATGCGATCAACGGGCAACAACATACCGGGTTGATAGTCGCCTGACAGCGCGAATTGACTCACTCCACTGCGAACTCATGCACCGTCACTTGGCGATAGGTTTCGCCGGGCTTGAGGATGCTGGACGGGAACGATGGTTGGTTGGGTGAGTCCGGGAACTTTTGGGTTTCCAGGCAGAAGCCGCCGTGCTTGGCGAAGCTGTTCACGTCGGGTGTGCCGGGGAGATAGTTGCCGGTGTAGAACTGCACGCCGGGTTCGGTCGTGAGGACTCGCATCACGCGGCCGGTCGAGGGTTCGCGGACCTCGGCGGCGAGCACTGGGGCTTTGGTCGAGTTGCCGCCGCCGTTGATGACCCAGCAGTGGTCGTAGCCTTGCGGGTCGTTCGTTAGCTTTCCGAGGTCTTGGCCGATCGGCTTGGCTTTCGTGAAGTCCATCGGAGCGTCCTCTTTGACGGCGGTGAGCGTGCCGGTCGGGATCGAATCGGCATCGACGGCGATGAAGCTGTCGCAGTTCAAATGAATGGTGTGATCGAGCACCGTGCCGCTCTCCGCCCGCGCGCCCTTCAAGTTCCAGTAGGCGTGGTTCGTGAGGTTCAGCGGCGTGGCCTTGTCGGTGGTCGCGGAGTACTCGATGCGGAGTTCGTTCTTGTCGGTCAGTTTGTAGGTCACGACCGAGGTCAGCGTGCCGGGATAGCCTTCGTCGCCGTCGGGACTGACGTGCGTCAGTTTGACGCCAGCCCAGCCGTCGCCTTGAGCCGGCTCGGCGTTCCAGATGTATTTGTCGAACGCCTTCGTGCCGCCGTGCAGATGATGCTTGTTGCCGTTATTCGTCGCGAGCGTGTACTCGGTCCCGTCGAGTGTGAATTTACCCTTCGCGATGCGATTGCCGTAGCGACCGCAGGTGACTCCGAAGTACGGCGGGTTCGTCAGGAATTTTTCATTGTTGGGCGAGAAGCCGCAGACGATGTTGTCGAGCTTGCCATTCCGATCCGGCGTCTCGACCGATGCCAGCGTGCCGCCCCAGTTGAGCACGACGGCTCGCAAGCCGTGCTTGTTCGTGAGCACGAATTGTTCGAGCGGCTTGCCATCCACTTCGGCGTTGAGTTCTTCACGAGTCACTGAGGCAGTCTTGTTCATGTCGGCTTCTTTGCTGGAGGGAGTGGATTCGGGCTTCGATTCTCCGGTGGGAGTCGCTGCCGTACCGCCTGACATCGGAGGAGCGGGAGGCGGTGTCATCGGCGGTGTCATCGGCGGTGCGGGAGGCGGGGAAGTCGACTTCTCGGCGCAACCGGATGCGAACACGGCCATCACGGCCAACAATCCCCAAGATAACCAACGACGAATCATGGCAAACTCCCGTTGAGAGGTCGAATTCAACGCCAGTCCATCTTGGGTGTGTTGCAATCAGACGGTCAAGTCTCGCGATCTGAACCTGATGGAGGAGACGTCTGTGAACTCGTCTCCCGCGAAATTCGCGAGTGCTTTAGAATTCCGCACTCACATCGGGTACGACGAACGAGCCGATCCACGGAGGGACAAGCATGAATCAGTACGTTTCGAGCATCTCTGGCAGCCGCTTGGCGATGTTCTTGCTGGGAGCCACGCTGGCGTTGGGCTTCACGTATTCGGCGCATTTGATTTCGTCGGCGATCGTGCGTTTCAAGCACGAGAACACGATCAAGGTGAAAGGGATCGCCGAAAAGATTGTCACGTCTGACTCGGCCACTTGGAGCACGTCGTTCACAATCCGTGCGGCCACCCTAAAAGACGGCTTCACCGAATTGGAAAAGAATCGAGACATCGTGAAACAGTTCTTGGTGAAGGCCAATGTGCCCGAAGCGGAATGCACGTACTCGTCGATTCACACTCATACGGATCGCACAAATTAGCCGCGCGGCGCTAGCCCCGGTTTTTGCGGCACGAACCG
>JAYVQJ010000099.1:0-2965 GCA_043777235.1 Planctomycetia bacterium | reverse complement strand
TTCTTGTCGCGGAGCAATCGTTCGGGGGCATCGGCGAAGTACGGTGCGAGCGGCGGTGACAGACCAATTTGCACGCCACCGAATGGTCGGTCCGCGTGAGGCATGAGTGTCAGTGACCAGATTCCTGGCGTGCCTGTGGCTGTGACCGACGTCGAGCCGGACACGACTTCATCCGCGACGACTTGGTGATGCGCGTCTCGCACGCGCACTCGCACAGATTCATCGGGGCCTTCCGTCAGAACAGTGATCTGAGCCTTGCCGGATTCGGGGACAACGAAAAATTGTGGTCGAGCGACATGATGCACCTTCAGCCGCTGATGTTGCCCGGCGAAGAACACGACGCGCGCATTCGAAACTCGCAGCTCGCAGGCATTCAAACCGAAACTGGTCGTGATCCAGAACGTGCCGGACGTTTTTGCGACCAACTCGATTTGTTCCGTCTGTCCGAGCGGCACGTTTTGACGCAGCACTTCGCGGCCATCCGGGGCGAGCACTTTGATCTCGCCGTCGTTGGTCTGCTTTCGGCTGAGCGGAATTCCTCGGACGCTCAACCGCAATGTCTCGTCCTTTTGCAGCAACACAAACGCAATGTTGCTGCGACGCAACCGAGTTTCCTCGCCAGCCAGCGGAAGTTTTGGAATCGCTGAGTCAATCGGTTCGAGCACTCGTTTCGAGAGCGTCGCTCGTGGTTCTGGCAGGATCCGCTTGGCGACGAGCGGGCTGAGATACTTTCCTCGCGACTCGACAAAGCGATCCAGATCGTCGCTGGCCAGACGGAATGCCGACCAATACTCCTCCTGTGGATCGGGAACGTGATACGCCTGCGGGACTTGTTCGTTGGGCGCTGCGAGCGAGCTGAGCGTGTATAGCCAGAATCCGTCGCCGTGAGTCCCCAGCGCGTACAACTGCGGAGCGATTTGCTCAGCCCGGTGATGCGTCAATGACAGACCGCCGAGATAGCGGACGTGAGCCTTGAGCCTGCGAAATCGCTCGCAAGTTTCATCGACTTCTTTTGCATATCCGGCAGCGTAGGTCCGCTCGGCCGCGACGACGACCGGTACACGGGCTGTTCCCAATCCCAAGGCCAGCCCTTCGTGAAACGCGAATGGCTCTTCGAGATGCATTGCTGCGAATTGAAACTGTTCGTTGACGCGATGCACCGCTCGTTCCAAGTTGCGAGCGATCCGCTCGACCTCGCGCCGCTGCCACGCGAGTAGTGCGTCCGGTTGCGATGACCCTGCTCCGCGCCGACACGCTTCGCAGGCACATGCTGCCGAGTAGCCTGCGTGATCCGCTCCGTACATTTCCAAATCGAGCACGACCCCTTTCAGACTGGGGCGTGTCTTCGATAACTCGGCGAGTTTCACGCAGCGAGGGAAAATGACTTTCGTCCAATAGATTTCATCAACGGGGCAGGGCGTCTTCGGCAGCGTGATACCGCCGGGCGTGACCTCGCGACGGAAGTCGGGCAGAAATTCCAGCTCATTCGGTCCACCCGCAAAGTTGATGACCGGCCATAATTCCAACTCGTGCTTTGCGCATGCGTCACACCAAGTTTCCAGCCGAGGCAAGATGCGAGTGTCATCGCCGGACGGAGGAAAACTGGTGAGCTTCGGCCAGGCGGCATTCAATCCCGCCTCGCGCATTTTCGCGACGATGCTGATGCGAGCGGAGATCGGCAGATACCCGGCCTTGAGCAACAGCCGCTCGTCCGCGTTTGCCGTCGTCACCGCAACCAAAAGCAGCAGGGCAGAAATCAATTTCATCGGCGACCCGCTACCGCCACGAGTGCTTTGTCACAGCAATGAATTCGGGTCGTGGTAATCAGCCGCCGGGCGCTAGCCCTCCGGTTGAACCGGACGCTAGCGCGTGCCGGCTGATCCGCGCCACCCAAAAATCTGGCGATCACAAAGCACTAGGCGGACTTTTGAGTTTGTGTTGCATGTTCGGCGGTTGTGGGGGCGTTCCGCGTGAGCGGCAGCGTGGCTTGGGTTCGGTTGGTGAGGACGAGCCAATCATTGAGTAGCGGTCGGTACACAACTTCGTCGGCGAGACGTTCCTTGGCTGATGCGATCGCGCGGGCTTGAGCGGTCTGCCAATCGAGGTCGGACCAGTTCAGCGTCTGTTGAATGAACTGAGCGGCTTCGTCGATGGAGCGGTAAAGCTGGCCGGCACCGGCGAGGTACTCGGCTGCTCCGGGAAGATCGCGGACGAGTGTGACGCATCCGGTGGCGAGCGATTCGGCAATCGAGATCGGCATTCCGAATGGCTCTTCGTCGCCGTAAGTGTGCAGGTAGATGCCCGCCTCACGCACGAGCGCGGCGGCGTCTTCGTTCGAGAGATTGATCTTCACCGTCACCGGCGATCCGAGTTGGCGATTCTTCTCCAGCAGTTGTTCGACGTAGCCGTCCAAGTTCGGAAGTCGTCCGAGCACGAGCACGAATTGTTGATCGGGACAGCGGCGAGCGATCTCGAAAAACGATTCCAAGCCTTTCGTCGGCTTGCCGGCTCCGGTGCGGACGACGAGCCGCCGATTCTTTTCGGCGGGGAAGAAGAACTCGGTGTTGAAGGCCGAAGTCATCGGGTGAATCTTCGGGTGCAGAGCCAACTGTTTGGCGAAATGTGGAAACAGATAGATCGACGCGACGGCTGCGTCCTTCGTCAGTTTGTGAACGGTGCGCGATCCAAATTCAAAACTGTGGCCGCGAACGGTCATCGGTAAGCCGGCTCGCCGAATCACGTCGCGATAATTCTTTCCCTTGTTGAGCCAATGCACATGCACCAGTTCCGGTTGCACGGTCTCGATCGCATCCTGAAGCGAGCCGTGATGCACCGGCACTTCAGCGGGGTAGGGCGAGCGCGGGTCGACTTCTTCGGACCAAACTTCAACATGCACTCCCGCGCGTTGCACGGTCGCGATCTCGCTGCGAATGTAGGTCTCGGTGAGCTGCGGATAATTCGCGAC
>JAYVQJ010000098.1:0-11647 GCA_043777235.1 Planctomycetia bacterium | reverse complement strand
CGCCGACGACATGAGTTTGGCCAACGCACCCAGTAATGCTGCGTTGCTCGATTATTTGTCCGCTCAGTTCGTCGAGCACAACTTCGACATGAAGTGGTTGCACCGAGAAATCTGCAACAGTGCGACCTATCAGCGAAGCTGGAAACCGAACGAAACCAACAAGCTCGATCAGAAGAATTTCTCGCACGCGATTCCGCGCCGACTGCCGGCGGAAGTGGCCGTGGACATCATCAAGCAAGCGACTCTGTCTGATGCCGAGTTTGCGAACTTCGCGACCAACCTAAAAGGACGAGCGATCTTCAACGCGATCCCGAATCAGCGGAATCAAGGACAAGGAGCGGGATTTGCCGTCACCGTCTTCGGCCGTTCGACCCGCGAAAGCAATTGCGACTGCGACCGCTCGATGGAAGCCAGCTTGCTGCAAACGGTCTACATGCAAAACGATGACGAGGTTCTGAGCCGCATCAGTGATCCCAAGAACTGGGTCAATTCGCTCGCACCACCATCCAAGCGCCCGGCAAAGAATGAAGGTGAAGCCGCCAAGGCTCGCAGTGCTCGCAAGAACTTTGAAAGATTACTGAGCAACGCCGAGCAATCTCTGAAGAAGGCACGCAAGGCTGAGAAAGCCGACGAGGTCAAGGAACTAGAACTGCGAACGGCCGAGCTCAAGGACAAGATTCGCAGCGTGCAAGAAATCGTCGATCGCAAAGACAAGGATGACACGCCGGCTCCGACGGAGTTCGCCGGTCACTCACCAGATGACGTAATCAAGTCCGCGTATCTTCGCACGCTCAGCCGTCTGCCGAACGAGGACGAAGTCGCGACTGCAACGAAGTTCTTGGCTCAGTCCGAGACCCCGATCGCTGGTGCTCGTGACTTGCTGTGGGCGCTTATCAATACGAAAGAGTTCATCGTGAATCACTAGATTTGAAATCTCAAATTTCAAATCTGAAATCTCTAAATTCCAAATCTCAACTTCCTCCCGAAAAGAGAACCCCAATGCCAACCTCGATGACCTGTAACGGTGTGCGACGACGCGATTTTCTGAAGGCCGGTGTGATCGGCGGGACTGGCTTGACGCTGGCGAATTACATGAAGTTCGCGGCGGCGGGTGAGGTCGCTCCGAAGGCGAGCGCCAACGCGGCGATCTTCATCAATTTGACCGGCGGTCCTTCGCACATGGACACGTTCGATTTGAAGCCGGACGCCAAGTCGGAATTCCGTGGCGAGTTCGACCCGATTCAGACATCGGTCGAGGGGATCGAGATCAGCGAGCACCTGCCGAAGCTCGCGCAGAACATGCACCTCTTCACGATCCTGCGCGGAGTGACTCACACGCTGGCCGCTCATGAACTGGGCACCGAATACGTCAACGCCGGCAGTCGCCCGCTGCCGTCACTGGAATATCCCGGCTACAGCGCGATCGTCGTGAAAGAACTCGGAGCCAACGGCAATATCCCGCCGAGCGTCGCGATTCCCAGCAGCCGTCAGAAGACCGGCTACCTTGGCGTGCAGTACGCACCGCTCAACACCGGAGCGACTCCGAAGCCGGGCGAGATGTTTTCGGTACGCGGCTTGAAGATGTCCGGCGGATTGACCATCGACGCGGTCGAGAAGCGACAAGCGTTGCTCGGCGATCTCGATCGGACGTTTCGAGGGTTTGAAGAGTCGAACCAACTGGTGAAGGGACTCGATAAGTTCGGCCAACAAGCTCATGCGATGATCACCTCGCCGAAATCGCGGCAGGCGTTTGACATCAGCAAAGAGTCGCCGAACTTCCAAAAACTCTTCGGAGATACGCCGTTCGACCAAAGCTGTTTGCTTGCCTCGCGGTTGATCGAAGCGGGGACGCGGTTCGTCACCATCGAACTCGGCGGCTGGGACACGCATCAAGACAACTGGGCCAGACTCCGCAGCAAGAATCTGCCGACGCTCGACAGCGGTTTCGCCGGATTGCTGCAAGGACTTGATCTGAAGGGAATGCTCGAAACCACGACCGTGTTCGTCACGGGTGAGTTCGGCCGTACTCCGAAGATCAATCAGACACGTTACGGACGCGACCACTATCCGCGCTGCATGTTCATGCTCATGGCCGGCGGCGGCGTGAAGAACGGCCAAGCGATCGGCAAGAGCAACGCGGACGCAACATTGCCAGACAGCAAGGGCTTCTCGCCGGATGACGTCGCCGCGTCGCTGTTCCACACGCTCGGCATCAGCCACGAGAAGGAATACCACACCGACACCGGCCGCCCGATCATGATCGTTCGCGACGGCCATGTGATCCCGGAACTGTTCGCGTCATCGTAATCGTAGTCGTGTCACTCCGTGACGCGAGTTCCTCCGTCGTAGAACGTCGGAGTCGCCATGCCAACTTCCCCCACGCAGAGCTGCTTCGCCGGCTCTGCGTTTTTCATGTCCACTCGGTTCCAAGGAGATTGTGCCATGACCAAGTTTTGGAAATGCCTGCTGTCGTTGAGCCTCGCCGCGTTTCTGCTGTCGCCAGCTTTGGCCGAGGATGCTAAGCCGAAAAGGAACAAGCCGATTGCTCGCAAAGAGCAACCCGCCGTCCAACTGCCGAAAGAGATCACGCTGACCGACGAACAAAAGACGAAGGTCGCGGAACTCGAAAAAGAGTACGCTCCGAAGATGAAAGAACTCCGCGAGCAGCTCGACAAAGTGATGACCGATGAGCAGAAGAAAGCTCGGCTGGACGTCATGAAAGAAGCTCGCGAGAAGGGCAAAGAAGGCCGGAAAGGCAAGGAACTTCAACAAGCGATCAAAGACGCGATGAAGCTCTCTGAGGAGCAACAGAAGAGCTACGACGAGACCGACAAGAAGATCACTGCACTGCGTCAAGAAATTCTGGAGAAGGTCAAGCCGCTGTTGACCGACGAGCAAAAAGAGAAGCTGCCGAAGCGACCAGAGCGAAAGAAGCCGAATGAGAAGAAGGCCGCCTGATTCGCAACTTCGCGATTGATTCCAAACACGACGTCCGACATTCACCTCGAATGCCGGGCGTTGTCATTGTGGCGATTCAACCGGCCATCGCCGCTCACAGCACCTTTCCGGGGTTCATGATACCGCGCGGATCGAGAGCAGACTTGATCGCACGCATCGCTTCGACGGCGGGACCGAACTCACGGCGCAAAGCGTCGCGTTTACCGAGGCCGATGCCGTGCTCGCCAGTGCAGGTGCCGTCAAGTGCGAGAGCGTGAGTCACGATCTCGTCGCTCAGTCGTTGCACTTCGGCAAGTTCTTCGGCCGAGTGCGGATCGATCGAGAACACGACGTGAAAGTTGCCGTCGCCGACATGACCGAAAAGCGGGGCCGGGATGCGAGTGCTCTTCAAGGTTTCTTTCGACCGGCGAATGCACTCGGCGAGATTCGAGACGGGCACGCAGACGTCGGTGACATACCCGGCTCCGTTCGGACGCAATGCGAGCGCGGCGTAATAGCCGTCGTGACGGGCCTGCCAGAGTCGGCGTCGATCTGCTTCGTCGGTCGCCCATTGAAATTCTTCGTGTGTGAAGCGGCGGACGATCGCGCTGGCCGCTTCGGTTTGCTCGATGACTCCGGTGGGGCTGCCTTGGAACTCCAAGAACAGTGTTGGTGACTCGTGATAGTTCAAGCCGCTGTAACGATTCACCGCCGCCATCTGGATTTCATCGAGCAGTTCCATGCGTGCCATTGGAATGCCCGCCGCGAGGATCGCGATGACCGCTTGTACTGCGGAGTCAACGTCGGAGAACGCGCAGACGGCGGCCGAGATCGCGTCGGGCTTGCGAGCCAACCGCAGCGTGACTTCGGTGATCAACCCCAGCGTCCCTTCTGAGCCGACAAACAAATGCGTCAGGTCGTAACCAGCGGAGGACTTTCTGGCTCGCGATCCGACGTGCAGCACTTCGCCGCTGGCTAGGACGATCGTCAGCGCGAGCACTCGATCGCGCATCGTGCCGTAGCGGACAGCAGCAGTCCCGGATGCTCGTGTCGCGGCCATGCCGCCGAGCGTGCAGTCGGCTCCGGGATCAATCGGAAAGAAAAGATTTGTGCCTGACTCGCTGAGTTGTTGATTGAGTTGGAGTCGCGTCACGCCAGCTTGAACGGTGACGTCCATGTCGTCAGCGCTGAATCGCAGAATGCGATTCATGCGAGTGAGATCGACACAGACACCACCGTGAACCGCAACGACGCCTCCTTCGACGGCGGTGCCGGTGCCGAACGGGATCAGCGGAACTCGATGCTCATCGCACAGCCGAGCAATCGCAGCGACTTCCTCGTTCGACTGTGGAAAGACGACACAGTCCGGTCGCTGCGGCTTGTGATGCGAGACGTCCTTCGCGTGTTGATCGAGGTCAGCGGGGAGTTCGGAGCAGCGATCTCCCAACAACGCTCGGAGTTGCTGTAGGACGACACTCCGCTCGGCTGCGTCGGCGAATTTGTCGGATGTGCTCAGTGATTCGGTTGTGTCGAGCATGTCAAACTTTGCGGGTTAGCGAGACTTGTAGGTTGGAGATTCCCGTCCAAGTCTCGGCGAGCATGTGTTTCGATCCACCGTGGCCACGAACCTGGGGAAACTTTGCCGGTGGTAACAGTCGTGCGGCGTGAGAATCGTTCCTCACCGCGAGACCGCTGGAATCGAGACCTTTTCGCTGACGGGAGCAACCAACGCAACTTACGCTACTGCGACAAACCGGAAAACCAAACTGGCAGCGCGTCATCCCGACGAACTGCTGGACGCCAGAGACTTCCCCTCGCTTGGCGAACTGCATCCACCTTGAGGAGACAATTCATGAGAGCCACTCTGTTGGGATTGGCGGCATTTGCGATGGCCGCCGCTGCAAGCACCGCTCACGCGGGAGGCTATTGCGGAGCGTCTGGCTACGGCTGTTGCCCGACCAGCGCCTGTCAGCCTTCGGCCTGCTACACGTCGTGCAAAGTCGAACGTCAAACCTGCTATCGCACGGTGTACGAGACGGTCTACGAACCGGAACAAGTCACCTGCAACAAGACGGTCTATGACACCGTCTACGACGAGCAGCAAGTGCAGTGCAACAAGACGGTCGTCGAGACCGCCTATCGCGAGCAGACCTACACCGTCTGTCGCCAAGTCGCCGAGACTTCGGCTCGCGAAGAACGCTACACGGTGATGAAGCCGGCCTACGAGACCTGCGAGCAAGAGCGCAGCTACACGGTCTGTAGGCCAGTCTGGGAAGAGTCCGTTCGCGAGTGCCGTCGTACCGTGCAGAAGCAAGTCTTTGAGGACAGCTTCCGCGAGTGCCGTCGCACCGTCATGCGTCCTGTCACCGAGACCATCAATCGCGAAGTCTGTCATACCGTCATGCGTCCGGTGACTCGTTGTGCGACGGTCCCGCAAGTCTGCGGTCAGTGGGTCTGCAAGCAAGACTGCTACTACGGGCTGCCGACGCCGAAGTGGCAATGCAATCCGTGCAGTCAGTACCCAACGATGGGTTGGCAGCAGAACGTGCAGCCGATTACCTACCGAGTTTGGCAAACACAGGTCGTGCAACGCCAAGTGAACTACACGACTTACGAGCCACAAGTTGTTCGACAAGTTTGCCCGCAACAAGTCTGCCGCTATGTCCCCGAGGTCGTTGTCGATCGTATCCCAGTTCGTACCTGCCGCATGGTCTGTGAGGAAGTCGTCGATCGAATTCCAGTTCGGACCTGCAAGTATGTGAATGAGACGATCACTCAAAAGGTGCCGGTCCAAACTTGCCGCTGGGTCAAAGAAGAGCACGTCCGCAGCGTTCCTTGCACGACGTACAAAAACGTCGAAGAGACCAAGACCTGCCAGATCCCGTACCAAGTCTGCAAGCAAGTGCCGTACACGGTGACTCATCGAGTCGCTCGCTGCGTCGCTCGACAAGAGCCGGTGACATACACCCGCATGGTGGCTCGTTGTGTGCCGAAGCAAGTTGCTTACGAAGTCTGCAAGATGGTCCCGATGACGGTTTGCAATCCGGCTCCGACCGGCTGCAACTCGTGTGGAGTCGCGGCTCCTGCTGGCGAAGTCCAAGATCAAAAAGTCTTGAAGCCGGCTGTTGAACCGCAACCACAAAAAGAAGAAGACCTGCCCAAAACCGAAGACGCTCCGAAGCCAGCCGGAGACAATGCCCCGCAGGCATAACGCGGCACGTTTTCAGTTCGTTAAAAAGAGAGGCCGTCCGAGTAACTTCACTCGGACGGCCTTTTTCGTTGGCAAATGTAATTTGAGCCGACTCGGCGGAACGACACACAACGTCTATTGCGATTTGCTCGCTGCCGCCGCCCCGGTGGGCAAAGTCGTTAAGGATTCTGCGATGGCGAAAACCGCGACGAATACAAGCCCGAAGCGCAAGCGAGTGCATGAAGTGAGGTCGCTAATGTTGCACTCGCTCGCGCTTCGGGCTTGTATTGCTCGATTGAAAATCCTTAACGGCGTTGCCCGCTGGGGGCCTGTCGATTTGAGGCATGTTCGCAATCACTCGATTGCAGTGGCTGCGAGAACTCCTTCGTGAGTCGATCAGGGAAGGTGACTTCACGAGTACGGCCAAGGAAGGCCGTCCTACGTCCTTCGGCGAACGTCTTATCAAAATCGAAAGACACTAAGTAGACCCGCAGAGAAAAGTAGGCGGTTTCAAAACTGGCCGCAGAGAAAGTAGACCAGTCACTCCGTGACTGGAATGTTCGAGTCACGGAGTGACTCGCCTACTTTTCTCTGCGAGTCTACTTAGCACACGAATTCTCAAGAGTTCTGGATCTCTTGCAGCTCGGCTTGCTGCACCAAGGCCAGCAATTCCGCGAGCGAAGTGATGCCCACACGACGCATCAAGCGGGCGCGGCGGTCTTCGATGGCTCGTAGCGTCAGATGCAACTGCGCCGCAATCTGTTTGTTGGTCTGACCTCGGCAAATCAGATCGAGCACTTCGCGTTCACGCGTCGTCACCTGGGCCAATCGACTGCGGGCCTGTTCGCGAATCTGTTTGAGCTCACGGCTCGCACGATCCAAGTCCAATGCTTCTTGAATGTGCGTCTTCAGCTTGTCCAGCGAGAACGGCTTTTCGAGGACCGTGAGTGCTCCCAGACGCATCGCTTCGACCGCCAGAGGCACGTCGGCATGTCCGCTGATCATGATCACGGGCAACTCGCACGACCGCTCGCGGAGCGCCGCTTGCAGTTCGAGGCCGTTCATCCCCGGCAGTTTGATGTCCACGATCAGACAACCGACGGCGTTGGCGAAATCGAACCTCAAAAAACTCTCGGCTGACGAGAACGACAGCACCGGCAAGCGCAGCAAATTGCCGACCGCCTCCAGCGCTCGGCTGACGGCCACGTCATCGTCGATCAAGTACAACGTCGGAGAAGACATCCAAACTCGCACAATCTGGAGGATGGGCACTCTTGCCCGTCCTACGACAGCGGCAGCGTGAATGCGAACGTCGTGCCGCGGCGCGGTGAATTCGGCAAGCTGGGCTCGTCTGCCGACACGAACCACAATCGGCCGCCATGAGCTTCGATGATCGAACGACTGATCGCGAGGCCCATCCCCAAGCCATGCGACTTCGATGAGCAGAACGGATCGAACAGTTTTTGAGCGAACTCCGGTGCGATGCCTGGGCCGGTGTCGTTGACCTCGACGCGGACCTCGCGCGGCGAGACGTGAGTCATCGAGATCGTGACCTGTCGCTGGTTATCGGAAGTCACCGCGAGCGCGTCGATGGCGTTTTGCAACAAGTTCAACAAGACCTGCTCGACTTGCACTCGGTCGGCTCGGATCGGCACCGGTTGTGCGAGCGACTGCGATCGCAGTTCGACCTTTGCAGACTCGGCGACCGATTGGATCAACCGTAACGCGGCGTCGATCAGCTCGCGAAGATCGACAACCTGCCGTTCCGAATCCGTGCGTCGCACGAGATTCCGCAGTGCTTTGACGATGTCGCTCGCGCGATGTGATTGATCCGCGATCTCGCGCAGGGCATCGTCGAATTCCGTGGCATCGGGTCGCCCCGCCAGCAATTGCCGAGCGACTTCGGCCTGCAAAGCGACGGCAGTCAGCGGCTGATTCAATTCGTGCGCGAGCGCTCCCGCAAGACATTCCGCCGTTTTCACGCGGCTCAGATGCGCGAGTTCGGTCAGATGTCGTCGCTGAGCTTCCGACGCGCGATTCCGTTGTCGGCCAAGAATTGCCGTCACCCAGATCACGAACAACGAAAGCCCGCGATTGACGATCACCTTCCACCCTTCGGTGTTGCCGGGACCGGATGAGAGCGGCATGTCCAGCAGCGTCAGCAGCGAACAGACAACCGCCGTTCCGATGACGATCCGCTCCGACGACGACCGTAGCGCAACCAGTACGACTCCAACGTGCAGCACGCCGCTGGCGACTCCCAACGGCAAAAAGACGTCGATGATAAAGACGACGGCTGCGAGGATCGCGACGCCGATGCGCGTTCGCCGTTCGGTTCGCGTCGCCTTCGAGGAGTTCTTCGCCATGCGCGGCATCTTTGCAAACGGAGTCTCACCAGCCCAGAGACTCCTGCCCAACCGCGCGACGTTGCCGCCTGAGTTCTCAGCAATTGACTCGCGATGACGAAGTGCTCGCAACCCGATGTTCGTGCCGTTTGTGTCGTATCAGTCAGCGTTCGGCGATCGCAGCGACTCACGCGAGGCGTGGTTTGCCACGCTTTTCTCGCACCCGATGCGATGCGGTATGCCCATTGCCTTTCAACGCGATCTCAGACTGTCGTTGCGCAACGACGAACAAGTCTGTGGAAGGTGCTTCATCATGGTTGCAACCAGTCGTGAACCAATGACGCTCCCCGCGTCATTTGAATTTCGATTGCGATTCGCTCATCGACTCGTGGAGGAAATGCGAGAGACTCAGGGATTCGTTTGGACTCAAGAGGATCTCGGCACGTTTTTGATTGAGATTTTGGAAGAAGAGTTCGGTTTCGACTGGTCGCATCCAGATGCGATCGAGTCCTTCAAAGAATATCTCGTGCTGGCCTACGTCGCGGCCGGCCACGTCCTGCCGAAATCACAACGCACGTTTTGATAAGGCTCTCTTTAGTTCGACAGTTTGACTTGCCGTAGGGTGGGACCAGCGGCGCTTCGCCGCGCCGGCCCACCAGATAATTCCAGCGGGGATTCTGGTGGGCCGGCGCTCGAAGCGAGCTTGTCCCACCCTACGGTAGGTCAGACAGTCGAACTACTTGAGGCCGATGAAATGCATCATTTGCTCTGACGTCGTGAACACCAGCCAGCAGCTGTCGGCGGTGAATTGAGTGCCGGTTGCCGGCGACTGGCTGGAGGAGCAGGAGAATTCCAGCAAGTGTTGGCCCGTCGAGACATGCCAGAGCTTCACGCAGGCGTCACCACCGGCAGTGACCAAACGGCGACTGTCGGGAGAGAAGTTCACGTCGCGAATGTCACCGCGGTGTCCGAAGAGTTCATGAAGAAGCTGACCTGTGCGGGCATCGTAAAGCTGAACAGTGCGGTCAGCGGAGACGGCCAGCCAGCGACCATCTGGGGAAAAAACTTGCGTGCCGGTGTAGACCGAACGACTTGGCACCTTCGCCCGCAGTTTCTGCGAAGGCCAGTCGATCAATCGCAATTCGCGACCGATACCGGGCGGATCGACGAGGGCGTCGAAGGCCAACACGTCACCACTGGGAGAGAACAGCGCATGGACGCAAGAGCGTGACTCGAATTGACGGGTCAGCTCCCCCGTTTGAGTGTCCACAATCTCCAGACGACCGGCCGCTTCATTCGCAAGCGCGAGCCAACGTGCATCGGCAGAGAAACTCATTTCGCGGTACTCGTTGGGAGAATCGCTGGCCCGCTTGAACACGCGCTGTCCATCCGAAAGTCGCCAAACAGCAACGCCGCCGTCAACGTTCTTGGCCGACAACAGAGAACCATCCGGCGAGGCGGCGATCCAAGGCCAAGGTCCAGAATCGTCAAGCACTTGTCGTTGCTGGTCTGCGACGGCCTTGAGATCAACCAAGATCAGTTGACGGTCCTCGGCCACGGCAATGCGACCGTCTTTAAGACAGGCGAAGTCACGGACTCGCGAGAATCGCAATTTGAAATCGTCAGTCGCAGGTGGAGAGAGTGGGAACGCGTGAACGCGGCCATCTCGGCGAGCCATCAGCAGTCCTTGACCGTCCGGAGAGAGTTGCACGTCATAGGGCTTGATGCCGGCGTTTTGCCAGAGGTGCGCCGGCGGCGATTCATTCGGAGACTCATCGGGTCCGGGAACCGGCCATTCCCAAGTCACGCCGTTTGCGTCCACGACAAACACTCGGCTGGCTGACGCATCAAAGCGAACGCGGTCAATCGTGTCCTTGAGTTTCCACTCCATCCGTGGAGCGTTGTGTTCCAGATCCCAGACCAACAAGTGGCCGAACGCCATGCCTGCCGCCAAGAAGCGACCATCGAGCGACAGCGCGAGAGCAAACACCTTCTGGGGCATTCGACCTCGGAGTGTGTCGCCGGTTCGCGTTTCCAAATCCCAGACGCGAATCGTGTGATCCGTTGATCCCGAGAAAAGTCGGCGACCATCGGGGTGCAGCACGATGGTGTCGATGGAACCGGTGTGACCTTCCAAAGTGCCGCGTGGTTCACAGGTGCGTGCGTCCCAAAGTCGGATCGTTGGCTCGTTGCCGCAGGTGATGAGCAGTTCGCGCGGCGCGTCATACAAGACCTCGTAGACGTGATGCCCAGGGTGTGCGTCGATCCGCGATGACTCAGCGTGCGTCGCGAAGTCCCAACGTTTCATTGTTCCGTCGTCGCCAGCGGACCACAGCGTTTGCCCGTCCGGTGAGAACGCCAGACCGTTGACCTCCATTTGCCCGGCTGGCCATTCGGCAAGAGTTTGGCCGGTCGCAAGTTCAACCACTCGCAGAACATCATCGAGTCCCGCCACCACCAGTTGCTTTCCATTCGGAGCAATCGCCATCCGATAGACAGCCTGCGACATTTGAGTGATTTCCCGCGAGTCGCGTTGAAACTGACGCTTCAGCCAATACCACTCTGGTCCACGCAAAGAAGAACGCGAAAGGCCAACGGACGACTTCGTTCCTGTTGGAGCCTCGGCGTACCGCCCGACGAGGGCGTGGAGTTCTTGAGCATCCCATTTCCTCCAGGCCTCGTAGGCGCGACCGATGTCATACGAGTACACGGTTTCAAGAGCGTGTCGCTCTTCCGCTTCAGCACGCTGCGTGGCGGCTTGCGAATCTTGCAGCGCGGACCCGAGTTTCTGGTTCGCATTCGCCAGTCGATCATTCGACGTGGCGAGGTCCGAGTTGAGCGTCGCGACCGCTTGGCTGTGACGCACCAACAGCGCGACGACGACAATCGCGCTGACGACCACAGTCGCCATCAAACTGAACGACAGGGGATGCCGTTTGACCCAACGCCAGGCACGCTCAACGACGCTTGGCGAACGAACAGCGACCGGATCGCCGACCAGAAAACGGCGCAGGTCCAGCGCCAACTCCTGCGCCGTCGAGTACCGTCGAGCAGGTTCCTTTTCCAAGCACTTGAGGCAAATTGCCTCCAAGTCGTGAGGCAAGTCCGCTCGAAGTTGTCGCGGCGAGGCCGGCTCATCATTCACGACCGCCTGCAAGAGTGCGGCCGAACTGGC
>JAYVQJ010000097.1:0-2971 GCA_043777235.1 Planctomycetia bacterium | reverse complement strand
GCTGCCCGAAGGTCCGCGTGCGTTTGCGACTTGGGAAGAGTACGAGAAGCACTTGGACGAACAGCGCGACTCTTGGGACCGCGAGCCTCATGAGGAGAACGAAGAGCCATGTCCGACGACAAATCCTTGATGGTTCCCGCTGGTCATCACTCGCCGTTTGAAGCGATTCGGCGGAGGAATGCGGCGGGGAATGAGTTTTGGTCGAGTCGCGATTTCGCGCGGGTGTTGGGTACTCCGACTACCGCAACTTCGAGCAGGTCGTGCAGAAGGCTCGGATGGCTTGTTTCAACAGCGCGCAGCGGGTCGAGGATCATTTCGTTGACGTCGAGCGCGGGTCATCGTGGTGGGAATGTGGTTGGCGTTTGGCTGGGGAGGAGGCCGTTGGGGATGAGAGTGACTTCTTCCAATTCACCGAGAAACGTGGTGTCGAAGAATTGGAGGAAGCCGGCGAAGCCGAGCAGTGGGTGGGTGCCTCGTTTGGGGGCGAAGGCGACGGTGGCGGGCCATTCGAGAACGTCGCCGTCGTCGTTGGCCAGTTGCAGGATTGTTTTGTCACGAGCACCAAAGGTGTGTCACTCGATAGCCCAGGCCAACGGCCTGGGTCAACTGCGACAACACGTCCAAAGCCCCGGCGGGGCGTAACTCGATTTCACGACCCAGAGTTTCGCCCCGTTGGGACTGGAAATCGCTTTGGTCCACCGCCCCCAGGCCGTTGGCCTGGGCTACCGAGTCACACACCTTCGGTGCTGAAACCGAACAGTCGGCAACAGCAAGCGGTACGGAAAACGGAACTCCATTTCGGCCTCAGTAAATCAAGGTGTCGCAGTCGGGGATGATCTCCAAAGCGTATTCCCGAACGGACAAGCCCAGCGCATCGACTTGTCTAATGACTTCCAATTCGGATTCATGGCTGGCCAGGACACGGCCGTCGGACATCGACACGGCGACCCATTGGCCACGGTACTTGAGACAGTCTTCGGGCGAGAGCGAGGGGTTGCGGCTCAATCGGGAGGTTTTCGTGGTGGCAGCCATGATTGGGTTCTCGGTGAAAAGTCACTCGCGACGTGGGTCCGTTCGGAATGCGAGTCACGGAGTGACTCGCCTACGTTAGCCTGATCGGCCGGAGGTGGCGAGTCGGGATTTGGAAAGGTTCGGCATGTCAGAACACACTCAACCAGAGGACGACTACCTGCCGCTGTCGGCGCTCAATGACTTGCTGTATTGCGAGCGGCGGTGTGCGTTGCATCGGATTGAAGAGGTGTGGGTCGAGAATGCTCACACGCTGTCGGGGACGTTGTCGCACAAGCGAGCCGATAAGCCGGTCGATTGGAAGTGCGAGTCCGGTCGCGAGGTGCATGGGATGTGGCTGAAGTCGGATCGGCTGCGGTTGGTCGGCAAGGCGGATGTGGTCGAGTTTCAGGACGTAGGCGAGTCGCTCCGCGACTCGCATTCGGCGCGGTCGAGCGTAGCGGTTCGTGATAGCGGTGAAATTGGGAACTCGCCGTTATTCAATGAATCCGTGTCGCGGAGCGACGCGGCTACGCCGTACCCCGTCGAGTACAAGCGCGGCAAACGTCGCAAGTGGGACAACGATGACGTGCAGCTTTGTGCTCAAGCGATGTGTCTGGAAGAGATGCTCGGCGTGAGCGTGCCGCGCGGGGCGATCTTTCACATCAAGTCGAAACGGCGGCGCGAGGTCATCTTCACCGACAAACTGCGGAAGAAGACCGAAGCGACGGCCGCTCGGCTGCATGAGTTGATCGCGTCGGGAATCACACCGGCGGCGGTGCTCAAGCCGCAGTGCGATGGGTGCTCGTTGCGAGAAGTTTGTCTGCCGGAGTTGGCCGATCAGACCGCTCGCGTGGAACGTTACTGCCGGGAGTTGTTTCAAATAAAGTAGCCGTCATCGCTCCGCGTGACGAGCCGTTTGGAGTCACCGCCCCGAACGCTTCAAAACCGCTCGAAAGTCAAACGACAAAGGCTCGTCACGCGGAGCGGTGACGGCTACGTTGGAGACCGCCATGTATGTGCTCATCACCTACGACGTTTCGACGCTGACGAAAGAAGGTCGGCGACGCTTGCGGCGAGTGGCTCGTGTGTGCGAAAACTTCGGCCAGCGCGTGCAGTTGTCCGTCTTTGAATGCCAAGTCGGCGACACCGAGATGGTCAAACTGCGGCATCAACTGCTCGAAGAGATGAATCCGCACGAGGACAGCATCCGGTTTTATTTCCTGGGCGAAGACCCGTCGAAACGAGTCGAACATCACGGCCAACGCCCGAGCATCGACTTCAACGACGCCTTGATTGTGTGAATGTAGGCGAGTCATTCCCATGACTCGCATTCCGAAAGTCGCTCGATGCCCCTTGTCAGTGTTACGAAGTTTGTCGCCACAATGGGAATCTCGGTCATGGAATGACCGAGCTACGTATCGTGTCCGCGTACCGCCAGTGCCGACGAAACCCCGGCCGGTTCGCGATTCCTCAAACCATCTGCGTTGCAGGGAGTTCTGAAAAATGGCTCAGCGACACCACGACTCGAATCACTCGGTTCGACCTTGGTCCGCGAAACCAGCACTGCAACCTCGTCGGCCGCATCGAGTTCCCCACGCGGCCTTTCCCCTCGCTCATCAGCGGGGGGCGGATTGAAACTCGCCAAATCCATCTGCATTGGCTGCCAGCCTTCCTTTCCCCTCGCTCATCAGCGGGGGGCGGATTGAAACGCTTCACACCGATCCATTCCACTCCAGTCCGTTCCTTTCCCCTCGCTCATCAGCGGGGGGCGGATTGAAACGGGCAGGTCGAAGAGGCCCGCGAGCAATTCTTCGCTTTCCCCTCGCTCATCAGCGGGGGGCGGATTGAAACAAATTGTTGGTGGCTGGGAATACTCAAGGAACCACTTTCCCCTCGCTCATCAGCGGGGGGCGGATTGAAACTCACAAGCGAAATTTGGAAGCCTAGAAACGAAACTTTC
>JAYVQJ010000096.1:0-2973 GCA_043777235.1 Planctomycetia bacterium | reverse complement strand
GGGATTGTAGGTGCGGTCGCCGGATGCCTCAACGCCGGTCGAGCAAAGTGGGTTTTCACGCGAAGGCGCGGAGACGCGAAGTGGGCGATGGCATTCTTCGCGTCTTCGCGCCTTCGCGTGAGACTGGAGCCTGAGGACCATCCGCCATAGCCTGAAGTTGCCGATAGTCCTGTTTGGAGATTCTGAAATGCCGCTGTCCCTCATCCCGTCTTTCGAGTCCACATTGCGAGGTCAATCGCTGGCAATTCAAAGCCGTCAACGAACTTGTCGCGACTTGTTCGAGCACTGCCAAGCCGTCGTGTCCGAATCGGAGTCGAGCATTCGAGCCTGGGTCAACTTTGGTGGTGACGATGTTGATCGAGTGGTCGATGAACGTGACGCCGAATTGAAGAACGGTCTCTGGCGCGGGCCTCTGCACGGCATTCCGATCGGCGTGAAGGACATCTACGACGTCGAAGGTTTGCCGACGCTCGCCGGTATTCCGAATCAGACTTCTGCTCCGGCGAGCGCTGACTCGACGATGGTTCGTCGGCTGCGAGACGCCGGCGCGATCATCGTCGGCAAGACCGTGACGACGCCGTATGCGTTTTTCGATCCGCCGCCGACTCGCAATCCGTGGAACCTCGATCGAACACCGGGCGGATCGTCGAGCGGTTCGGCTGCGGCAGTCGCGAGCGGCATGTGTCTCGGAGCACTTGGTTCGCAGACGGGAGGTTCGATCACTCGGCCTGCGGCGTTCTGCGGGATTGCGGGATACAAGCCGTCGTTCGGATTACTCAGCCGTCGCGGGATGTTTCCGTTCGCGCCGAGCCTCGATCATCCGGGGCCGATGGCGCGGACGGTGGATGATCTGATTTGCTTGATGACCGCGTTGGCTCCGAAGTGGCTGCGAACCGATTTTCTCGGATTGATCAGCGAAGCGACGCTCAGCGATGTCGATGCGTTGCCGACGTTCGTCTCTCCGCTCGGAGCGTTCGTCGAGAAGACGGAACCCGCGATGATCGAAGCGTTCAATTCAACTGTCGAAGTGCTCGGCATGGCGGGAGCTCTGGTCGCGAGCCGTGATCCTGACGAGATGGATCTGCCGAATCTTTGGCGACATCACCGCTGCATGATGGCGGTCGAAATCGCGGTTTCGCAAATTGAACGATTGCGACAACAGCCCGATCAGTTCACTCCCGCAGTTGCCGCGCTGATCGAAGAAGGCTTCGCGGCGCGCTCCGTGGATTACGCGGCGGCGATTCAATTCCAGCGTGAGCGTCGGCAGTTGGTCGCTCGCGCGATCGGTGGCTCGATCTGGATCATGCCGGCATCACGCGGTGCCGCTCCGACGCCGGAGACGACCGGCGATCCGTGCATGAATTCGCCGTGGAGCTTTCTTGGATTCCCAACGATCACAATTCCGATGGCGTTGTCGCCGGACGGTCTGCCGCTCGGATTGCAGTTGATCGCGGGGCCTGGGCATGACGTGGAATTGTTCCAAGTCGCTCGCTGGTGCGAAGCGGTATTGCCTCGAAAGTGAATGTGTGGAGCGACCGAAAAAGGACTTCGGCTTTCGGCTGACGGCCATCGGCGTTCGGCCGAAGGCCGTGGGCCGTGGGCCGTGGGCCGAAAGCCGATGTCATTTTCCGAACAACGAAAGGTCATCATGCGAGGTTTTCATATTCTCTTGACTGCGACGATTTCGATCGGCTTTGTGTTGCCGACAGCGTCGTCAGCGGACGAATTGCTCGACCGCATGGACGGCCAGCAAGCGAAATACGTTGAGATCGCCTCAAAGATTTGGCGCTGGGCCGAGGTCGGATATCGCGAGGTGCAAAGCTCGTCGCTGCTGGCGGACGAACTCGAAGCGGCGGGCTTTCGAGTGAATCGCGGGGTTGCCGAAATCCCAACCGCGTTCGTCGCGGAATACGGTGAAGGGAAGCCGGTCATCGGAATCCTCGCGGAATACGACGCGCTACCGGGCATGGAACAAGAAGCGGTGCCGACAAAGCAGCCGCTCAAGTCGAACAAAGCGGGACACGCTTGCGGGCATCATCTGTTCGGGACCGCATCAACTTGGTCAGCCATCACGGTGAAGGAGGAGATGGTCGCGAAGAAACTGAAGGGGACGTTGCGGCTTTACGGCTGTCCGGCGGAGGAAGGTGGCAGCGGCAAGGTCTTCATGGTCCGAGCCGGGTTGTTCAAGGACTGCGATGTCGTGCTGCACTGGCATCCGGGGGCGGAAAACCGAGCGGGGCTGGAAACAAATCTCGCGAACATCAGCGGCAAGTTTCGGTTTCGAGGCAAGTCAGCTCACGCGGCCGGAGCACCGCATTTGGCGCGGTCGGCGCTCGATGCGGTGATGCTGTTCGCTCACGGCGTTGATCTGCTGCGCGAGCATGTCCCGCAGGAGACTCGGCTGCATTACGTCATCACGAATGGTGGCAACGCGCCAAACATCGTCCCCGATTTCGCCGAGGTCTACATGTACGCTCGGCATCCCGACCCAAAGACGCTCGACGGCATTTGGAGTCGTATCGAAAAGTGTGCTGAGGGGGGCGCGATCGCGACCGAAACAACCCGCTCGCTGGAACTCGTCGGCAACACAGCGAACTTGTTGCCGAACGATTCGCTCGCGAAGTTGCTCGACAAACATTTGCGAGCGATCGGTGGCGTCACTTACTCCGCCGAAGAGATCGACTTTGCCGAGAAGCTGCGTCCGAGCTTGCTGCGTCCCGAATTGCCGCCGCTGACCGAAGCGTCGCAAGTGAAGTCGGTCGGCGAGGGACAGCGCTACGGATCGACCGATGTGGGAGACGTGAGCTGGGCCGTCCCGACCGGCGGCTTCTCGACGGCATGTGTCTTCCCCGGTGTGCCAATGCACTCGTGGCAAGCCGTCGCGTGCGGAGGCACCGCTGTCGGTCACAAGGGTATGGTCATTGCGACGAAGACGCTGGCCTTGGCGACGCTCGAATTGTTCAACGATCCCAA
>JAYVQJ010000095.1:0-2973 GCA_043777235.1 Planctomycetia bacterium | reverse complement strand
TCCGTGACTGGAATTTTCGAGTCACGGAGTGACTCGTCTACTTTTCTTTTACGGACTCCATCAATCACCAGAACTTCCACCACGGGCGATCGTCTTCCGGTTCGACGAGCGGTTGCGGGGGATCGTTGGCGGAGGTGAGGAGTACGAGTTCGGGGAGCAGTACGCAACTCAGATCGCCGCCTCGGCCGCCGGTAGTGTCGATGAGCAGGCGGTTGGGACGGTAGATGACTTCAGGGACAGGGACATGGCCGGAGACCACCATCACCGGGCAGTCCGCCGGGACACCGTCCTCGACGAACGTCTTCGAGCACAACCACGGCGGGCGATTCAGTGTGAAGTCGCGCTGCCGCAGGATGCGCAGTTGCAGATCGAGCGGTTGATTCGGGTCGAGTCCAGCGTGGACAAAGATTGCTTGCGGGTGTTCGATGACCCACGGGCCGTTGGCGATGAAGTCGGCGTGGTCGGCTGGGAGATTCTCTTTCAGCGCTGCGAGGTCGCCCAGCGGTGCGCCGTAGGACTCGAACGTGCTCTCGACGCCGTACAGTTGGACCCATTGCGTGGCCCAATCGGCATACGCCGGAGCGGGGATCAGGCCGAGTGCTCCGGCCATTGCGAGTTCGTGGTTGCCGATGACGGATGTGGTTTGTGGATGCTCGCGCTGCAGCGCGAACATCCGGTCGAGGACCGCTTTTGGATCGGTGCCGCGATCGACGAGGTCGCCGATGAAGACGATCCAACGCCGCGAGTAATCGGGCAAGCGACGCAGTTGTTCGAGAATCGCGTCGAGCTTTTCGATCTGTCCATGCACGTCACCGATGACGGCGACCGGACCTTGAATGCGAGTGGCGAAGCTGGGCATGAGTCAGGATTTCAGAAACGATAGGCGAGGTCGGTGCAGAGATAGCTCAGGCCGGTCATATCGAGGAACGGTAGCGACTGTTTCCGTTCACCGACCAGATACATCGGCAACGGCCGAGGCTGACGCCAGTAACCGCTGGCCTGCAACTGTTCGATCAAGTCGGTCTCCAAGTGTGAGACGAGCGTCGAGATCGCGACGCCTCCTTCTTGGAAGACTTGCCAACGAATCTCGTGCAGCAGATCAGTGAGCAACGAGTGCCGCATCGGAGCGGCCCACAGCGTGACCTTCCAGAAGTCGGCAGCCTGAGAGTTCCGCCACAAGACCGCCGCCGCATCAACGCCGCTGAGTCCACGGATGTAGCAAGTTCGCGTGGCGATCGACGGACAGCGGCCGAGTGACCAAGCCAAGTCCTCGAAGCGATGATGCGGGTGCCACTCGGAAAAATGTTCGTGTTCAATCAAGTCGCTGACGATCGGAGACAGTCCCGACTCCGTGATGATGTCCGGGCGACGCGCCGAAGGCCGAGCGACCCAGCGGACGGGAATCGATCGCAGAGCTGTGCGCTCCAACCAATGAGCCAACCGGTTTCGCTCGCCGAGTTTCTTGAGAGCGGCACCGAGCCGCAACGGTTGCCAGAAGACGAGGCCGGCGTCATCGACTTTGTGATGACACAGATGCGGCATGATCGTGCGTGCCTTCGCGCTTCCTCCCAGCGAAATCCACGGGCGGTGCAGCGACATCGAATGCGTTGCGAGGACGAGGCCCATCCCCTTACTGATGTTCGGATCGGCGACGGACCAATCGCAGCCCCAGACCATGTCGATTCGCTCGTCACTGCGACGGACGCTCCACGGAATCAAACCGATGAAGCCTTGTAGTTCACCGTCGCGTCGCCAAACGTAGCCGCGATCACGGCCGCGATTGAAGGACTCGTCGAAGTATTTCCATTCGACGACTTCGCTCGTCATACCGCGACGGCCAAGGTACTCGGTGATTTGCTGCTTGGGGACCGCGTGCAGCGGCAGGATGGCATCGTCCATGATCGCATCGCTTGAAAGGTCGTCGCATCATGCGGCGCGGAGGAAAGGGGAGGGCGGAAGAATTCCGCCAGCCGGAAGGGGGCGGGAATGTAGGACGGTCCAGGCGAGAGGGTCAATTCGCGTTTGGAGCGGCCATTTCCGGGGTCGTGTCCTTGTTTCAATGTCGCCCGACGTCGCCGACATCAGGAATAGCCGACTTCGGCGAAGTCGGCCTACAAATTAGGACACGGCCATTTCCGGAGCGGCGGCGACGTCTCGCAAGACGTCGAACACGCGGTTGATCAAATCGGGAAGCCCTTTGCCGGTGACGGCGGAGATGCGCAGGACCGGCCGACCGATCTCGGCTTCAAGTTTCTCGGCGACCTCGGCCGCTTCAGACAGTTCGCATTTCGTGACGATCACCAACTCCGGCCGAGCGATCAGCGATTCGTCGTACAGCCGCAGCTCTTCGCGAATCGCGCGGTAGTTCGTGATCGGATCGGATTGATCGGCGGGAATCGGTTCGACGAGATGCACGAGCACCTTCGTCCGTTCGACATGCCGCAGGAATTCATGTCCCAGTCCGACGCCCGCGTGAGCGCCCTCGATCAAGCCGGGAATGTCGGCCAGCACGAATTGGCGGTCGTATCCAATCCGCACGACGCCGAGATTCGGATACTTCGTCGTGAAGGGATAATCCGCGATCTCTGGAGTTGCGCGCGTCAATCGGCTGAGCAACGTCGATTTGCCAGCGTTCGGTTTGCCGATCAAGCCGACGTCGGCGATCAGCTTGAGTTCCAACATGACGGTGCGAGATTCACCCAATTCGCCTCGTTCAAACTCGCGCGGTGCGCGGTTTGTGGAGCTCGCAAAGTGTTTGTTGCCGCGACCTCCCCTACCCCCTTTGGCTGCCAGGAATCGCGCTTCGTGGTGATCGAGATCGAACAAGACTTCGCCGGCCGCGTCTTTGACGAGCGTTCCCGGCGGGACACGAATTTCGATGTCGGCTCCGTCGTGGCCGGACTTCAACGAGCCTTGCCCGTTCACGCCACGATCCGCTTGCCAACGCTTGCGTCCGACGAGATTGGTCAGACT
>JAYVQJ010000094.1:0-2974 GCA_043777235.1 Planctomycetia bacterium | reverse complement strand
GGGTTCGACAGCAGCCGAAAGGATGATCCGGAAATCACGGTTTCGATGGATGAAGTCTGGCGATTGCCGTTCATCGACAAAGAGTCCGACATCAAGGCAGATCGGTTTGAAGAGTTAAGTGGCAAAACGATGGCCGCACAGGCGCTTCATCATTTCGGGCATTTCGACATCATCAACCTGGATTTGTGCGATTCGGTCGCAAGCCGTGACGCGGGTGCAAGCGGGAGTTCTTTGGAGGCCATCAAGTCACTGATTGAATGGCAGTCAGATCACCGGAAAGAGCCGTGGTATTTGTTCCTGACAACCAGAGCAGACCGTAAAAGAGTCAATCGATCCGTGATGCAGAAGCTACTCCAGGTTCTACGCAACAATTTGCAAAAAAACTCAGACTTTCAGAGAGCAGCAGCCGACGCTCAACTCTTTGACGAGAACTCGATTGATGCCGAGATCAATCGCATCGAGACGGATGCCGAAAGCACAACAACGCTTCTGGATGACCAGTTCATGCGAGCGTTTGGTATTGGTTTCTCAAAGTGGCTGCTGGGGCTTTCACTTCGAGCGTGGAAGGTGAAACTTGAAATCAATGCCTGTTATCGAGTCGGCGATGAAACTCAAACGCCAAACATGATTTCTTTGGCATTCCGGTTCGACAGCATTCCGGAACCGATTTACGATGCGATTGGACTCGTGCCGGCCGCTCGCGTTGCCAGACAATCTACGCAATCACCAAGCGAAAACGAACTCGCCGTCTTGTTCCTGAATCGCATTACAGAGCTCGTCGATGTTGACCAGCTTCTGCACAATGACGGAAAACTTCGCGAGAAGTTCGTGGTCGCGAATGCAGAATTGATGGCACAAGCTCGCTTCGACCGCCAAGAGATGATCGATTGGGGCAGAGCGGCTTGTTGGCATCCACGGTAGTCATCAAAGAAACCGCCGTAACCGTGCTTCGAGTTTCTCGGCGTTGCGGGTCCAACACTCCCAAACGACAAGCACATTCCACCCAGCCCGCCGCAGCACTCGCAGATGCCGCTTATCCCGTTCGCGATTCTGTTGGAGCTTGGGATTCCAGTACCGCCGATTCGTCTTCGGTCCACGGCCACCGACCTTGCAACCATGCGCATGCCAAAAGCATCCATGCACGAAGATGATCTTTCGATGCTTCACCAGCACGACGTCTGGCTTTCCCGGCAGATCGTTAGCGTGGAGCCGATAGCGGTATCCCCAGCCATGAATCATTGATCGAACGATCCGCTCTGGCGTCGTGTCGTGCGAACGGATGCGCGACATGTTGTAAGATCGGCTTGCAGACGTGACGTACGGCTTTGTCATCCCTGAAGAATCCTGATGCCTGTCGGCTGGACCACCGGATTGGCCCGATGGATTCGCTGAAACACAGCGTTCTGAGCCGGTCTTCGATGAAACGTGAAGAACAATGGGCGGCCATCCGAGTTGCCTTCCACCTGTCGAGGTCGATCCCCACGATGGCGTCTCAAGTATTTTCTTATCGAGCGAGTTTCGATCGCTGCATTTCTGTCGGCATCATCGAACCGTCAGTTAGCGAGCCACTCGATCCAAGCTCACCTTCAAGAACTGCACGCCGCCGCTCAGGAAGACTGTGCCGATGTGGTGGTCGTCAAGCTGGATCGTGCGAGCGGAGTAGTAGCGAGCTGCGATGTTTCGCTCCGGCAGCAGCACGGTGGTGGTGTCATTGTTCCAGGTGAGGCCATCGTCGGCCGAGAAGTTGTAGCTCAGTCCTTTGTTGGCTGTGCCGACGCCGAACGTCACCAGCACGCGGCCATCGGTGAGCACAGTGAGATAGCGTCCCTCGGCCGTGTCGATGTCTGGGACGGCGCGAAACCCATTGACCGTCGTCCAACGGCGGCCTTCATCCGTGGATCGCAGCATGACCGGGCCCATCGCGAGCAACGTCCCTTTCGCGGTGCGGACGATCTGTTGGAACGAGTGCTGCTTCTTGTCGGGATCGGTCAGCGAGAACACCGTCAACTCACCGGTCTTGGGATCGAACAGCCGAGGCGGGCCGGCCCGCAACGGTAACAGCCAGCGGCCTTCGCTCCACGGCAGGACGTTGTGCCGGACGGCTCCCAAGTGCTTGCCATCGACGGGGCCGATCAAGCATTGCTCGCTCCAGGTTCGGCCTTGATCGGTGCTGATCGTGTAGAGCAACGCCCGCTCGTAGTAGCCGTCGTTCGCTTTGTCGTCGGCGATGTAGTTCCAGGTCACGAGCACTCGGTCATCGGGCAGCACGTCGGCGGTGCCCGGATAAATCTCGAACGTCTTCACCTCGCGAATCGCGGCGGGCCGTTTCGCAGTCGTCGCGATCGGTTCCGACTTCTCCCACGTCTGCCCACCATCGGCCGAGCGACTGCACATGAGCCCGTTGAGTCCCTTGAAGACGACGATCAGCGTGCCGTCTTTCGTGCGACAAATCGACGGGTGAACGTGCCCCGTCGCACTGGTGCCAACCAGCACCGGCGTATCCTCAGCCATCAGCCGAGATTCAGCCGCCAGCATTGCCAGAACCATGACTGCGACGGTGACAGAGCGACAACAACGAATGAGGGAATGGCGCATCGGGGTTCCTCGATTGAGCCGCGGTTGAGTGAAAGACTTTCGGCAGGCGAACAAGGTGGTGTGGGAGATTCTTGTTGTCCATCGCTCCGCCTTCAAATTTGAAGTGACGCCGACGTGAAACAAAGACCGCGTCTCATGCGCCTCGTGCGCGGTGTGAGAAACTCCAGAACATTAGCGCGACACACAAAAAGTAGGTTCTCCGCCATTCGTGTTGATCATTGTGGCAAATCAGCCGCAGGGCGCTAGCCCCGGTTCGTTTTCGCTGAATCGGTTCGTTTTCGCTGAACCGAGGCTAGCGCCCTGCGGCTGATGAATGCGCCCCAACACGAATGGCAGAGCAGAGAGCCAAAAAGTATTTTCGCTGGATGTAACTCCCGAT
>JAYVQJ010000093.1:0-2978 GCA_043777235.1 Planctomycetia bacterium | reverse complement strand
TTTTCCAATTCCCCTCGACGGAACCGAGTTGCCCAATCACGCCAAGATGTCCTGGACAACTCGGCCGGCGACGTCAGTCAACCGAAAATTGCGGCCGGCGTAGTTGTGCGTCAGGCGTTCGTGGTCCATGCCGAGCAGATGCAGCGCGGTCGCGTGCAAGTCGTGCATGTGGACTTTGTCTTGAACCGCGTGATGGCCCCACTCGTCGGTCTCGCCGTAAGCGATGCCCTGTTTCACTCCGCCGCCGGCCAGCCAAATCGTGAAGCCGCCGGGATTGTGATCGCGGCCGGTGCCGTTCTTCTCGGCGTACGGAGTGCGGCCGAACTCGCCGCCCCACCAGACCAGCGTGTCTTCGAGCAACCCGCGCTGCTTGAGGTCGGCCAGCAGCGCGGCGACCGGTTGATCGACCGCCTTCGCATGATCGGCATGCTTGGGCATGTTGCTGTGCTGATCCCACGCCGGGTTCGCCGAGTTGTCCGCGTAGTTGACCTGAATGTACCGCACGCCCGATTCGGCCAAGCGACGAGCCATCAAACACTGCCGGCCAAAATCATCGGTCGGCTTTTGATCAATGCCGTACATCGCCAGTGTCTCTTTCGATTCGCCGTTGATATCGAAAATATCCGGCGCGTGATTCTGCATGCGGAAACCCAGCTCGAACGAATCGAGCACCGCTTGTCGCTCGCCGTCGCCGGGATGATTCGCGATCTGTTCGGCGTTGAGTGAACGAATCAGCTCAAATCGTTCGCGCTGTTCAACCAACGAGAGCCGATCGTTGCTGAGATTGCGGACCTGAGCTTCTTTCGTCGGAATCCCCGCGCGGCCGATCGCCGTCCCTTGATGAACCGGCGGCAAGAATGCGCTGCCAAAATTGCGCGGCCCGCCGTTCGCAATCGCCGGACAAATCGAAACGAACGCCGGCAAGTTCTGGCTCTCGGTGCCCAGTCCGTAACTCACCCACGCACCAACCGACGGCCGAATCAAATTGGTCGACCCAGTGTGCAGGAACAACGTCGCCGGCCCATGAGCGACTCCTTCAGTGTGCATGCTGCGAATCACGCACAGGTCATCGACATGCTCGGCCATGTGCGGAAAGAGTTCCGACGCCCAGCGTCCGCAGTCGCCATGCTGACGAAACTTCCAGAGCGGTTTCATGACTCGGTGCTGCACGATCTTGCCGGTTTTGGCCAGAGTCCGAGCATCATCGAACTCGCGCATCTCGCCGTCATGCTGATCGAGCAGCGGCTTATGATCGAACGAATCGACGTGACTGACTCCCCCGGCCATGAAGAGAAAAATCACTCGCTTCGCTCGCGCCGGATGATGCGTCCCCTTCGGTGCCAGAGGATTGCTCGCCGCGCTGACCTGCTGTGCCAACCCTGCCAATGCCAGATGTCCGAAGCCGCAGGCGACCGTTTGCAGCGTGCGACGACGAGTGACAAGTTGGTTAAACATGATTCATTCTTCTTCAGTGGTAAGCGAACCAGGGACTCGCCGCAGGCCTTGGAGTGCTTCGGCTTGACGAAGCCCTCCATTCAAGATCAATCGAGCCACGACAGGTCACAACCGCGCGATCAGGAATGCGATTCGCCAATTGTGGGTTTCGAGAAAAGTGTCAGTGTTTCAGTACATGAATGGAGGGCGGTGTCGAGCCACCGCACTCCAGGGTGATCTGTCACTTCGACCTGTCCTCTTCGATCTGTCGATCCCATTCGTCCGCGATGTATTCCTCAAACCATTTTGCGAAGTCGGCCAACTCGCCGCGCGGCAGTTGGCGGACTTTCTCTTCGAGTTCTTGCACGCTCATGTTCTGCTCCTGGCCAAGTCTCGAACATTTTACTCGATGTATCGGAAATCGACGCTCGCGAACAACGCTTGGAAGAGTCGTTCCCAAGCGATGGGACTTGGCACGGTGTTCTCGGCGCTGGGCGTGACGATTCGCAGGGCGAGGTCGCGTTCGCGAGTGGTCGGCTGGCGGCCGAGCGTTGTGCGGTACGCAGCGATGACACGCTGCTCGTCGGTCAGATTGGTTTGTGACAGCAGCTCGCGCGCAGCGTCGCGTGACTCATCCATCACGAACGGCGAGTTCATCAAATACAGAGCCTGCGTCGGCACGGTCGTGATGTTGCGGCGACCGATCGAGAGGTTCGGATCGGCGAAGTCGAACGCCTCGAAAAGTTCCAGCAGCCGATTGCGAAGGATCGGCGTGTAGACACTGCGGCGTGAGTCATCGAAGACGTAAGTCATCTCGCCGATGTTGGCGTTCGGGCCGTCCTGCTTCGGATTGCGGAGCGTGCGACCGAACATCGTGCGATCGAGCGAATCGCTGGTCAGCAACATCGCATCCCGAATCGCCTCGGCCGAATGCCGGCGGCGGTTCTGCCGCCAGAGCAGACGGTTTTCAGGATCGCTTTCGTAGGGTGGGCCAACCATCGGGCGGCCCACCGATTTCGGCGACGTCGATGGTGGGCCGCCCGATGGTTGGCCCACCCTACTTTCCAGCCCATACGTCCGCGACAACACGATCTCGCGCACCAGCGACTTCACCGACCAACGGCTTTGCAGCAGATGCGACGCGAGATGGTCGAGCAACTCCGGATGTGACGGCGTTTCTCCAGTCGAACCGAAATTGTCCACGGTGCGGACGAGGCCGACTCCAAACAGATGATGCCAGACTCGATTCGCCAGCACGCGAGCCGTCAGCGGGTTCGACGAGTTAGTGATCCACTCGGCGAGTTCGCGCCGACCGCTCGCGTTGGCGGGAGGCATTGTCGGTGAGTTGTAACTCGCGACTTGCAAGTAGCCGCGAGGGACTCTGTCTCCCTTCGAGTGAACGTTGCCACGAATGCGAATGTTCGTCTCTTCGACGGCCTTCGCTTCTTCGATCGACATCGCGGCGGGTTGGTACGGGGCGCGGTCGTTGAGTTCTTTGAATTGCTTTTCGAGGTCTTTGAGGTCCATCGCGGCCTGGCGAGCGG
>JAYVQJ010000092.1:0-2979 GCA_043777235.1 Planctomycetia bacterium | reverse complement strand
GCCGCATGTTGAAACAAGGCCGAGGCAGCATCGTCAACATCGGCTCGATCGCCAGCATGACGGCGCTCGGTCGAGGTCACGTCGCCTACAGCATGGCGATGGGAGCGGTCATCCAGATGACCCGCGAACTGAGCACCGAATGGAGCAGCGCCGGCGTCCGAGTGAACTCGATCCTGCCCGCTCAAGTCGTGAACCCCGGTTTGGAAAAACGCATGGTCGCTGATCCAACTCTGCAAGCGAGATTCCTCTCCGGCATCCCGACGGGCCGCATGGGTCAGCCGACTGACATTCAAGGACTGGCTGTTTTCCTTGCCTCGGACGCATCGAGTTGGATCACCGGCGCGATCATCCCGATGGACGGTGGCAATACGGCGATGAACGCCGGTGGGACTCGACGGTATGTCGAAGGCAATTGATCGTTGGTTATTGGTCGTTGGTCATTGATTATTTGGAAGGCAGAAATATTTGAATTCGGGAGCATGTTGGCGATGCGAGACGAAAGCCGAGCGGATGAATTGCAGAATCGGCTGATTGATTTCGCTGTGCGTGTCATCAATGTGGCCGATGCGCTTCCGAAGACATCCGCCGGCAGACATGTTGCGGGGCAGATTCTTCGTTGCGGAACGTCGCCGGCACCGAACTATGCCGAAGCTCGTGGTGCGGAGAGTCGTTCGGACTTCGTTCATAAACTCAAAATCTCGCTCAAGGAATTGAATGAGACGAGCGTCTGGCTCCGTATGATCTGTCGCTCTCAAATGCTGAAAGAGACGTTGTTACAACCGCTCATCGAAGAAAACGAACAACTCAGTCGCATCTTGAATGCGTCGATCTCAACCGTAAAGCGGGCATCAACCACCGAACCAGACGAGCCAACACCTGATTCACCACCCACAGCCGAAGAGCAAAGTCTTCCAAATGACCAATGACCAACGACCAATAACCAATGACCAATTGCTCCGTCTTTACCGCACGATGCAGATCATCCGGCAAACGGAAGAGGAACTCGCTCGCTGCCATCAAAAGGGACTCGTGCTCGGCGCGTGTCACACCTACGTCGGCGAAGAGGCGATTGCCTCGGCGGTCTGTGCTCATCTGACGAAGGACGACGTTGCCTTCAGCACACATCGCGGACATGGACACGCTCTGGCGAAGGGGGCACATCCGCGCGAACTCATGGCCGAACTGTTTGGCCGCGAGACCGGCCTCTCGCGCGGACGCGGCGGATCGATGCACTTGTTCTCGCCTGAGATTGGCATGATGGGGACCAGTGGCATCGTCGGCCCGTGCATCTTGCAGGCGTGCGGCGGCGGATACACGTTTAAGCTGATGAAACTGCCGCACGTCGCCGTCGCGTTCTTCGGTGACGGCGCGTCGAACAACGGTGCGTTCCACGAGGGACTCAACATGGCCAGCATCTGGAAGCTGCCGGTCCTGTTCGTCTGCGAGAACAACCAATTCGCGACCGAAGTTCCCAACGCCTACGCCGCCGGCAATCCGAGCATCGGTCGTCGCGGCGCGTCGTATGGCATGCCCGGCTTTGAACTCGACGGCAACGACGCTCTCGAAATTCATCGCGTTGCCGGAGAAGCGATCGCGCGAGCACGCGCCGGAGACGGGCCGACTCTGATCGAATGCAAAACGTATCGCACTCGAGCCCACGCCGAAGGCATGGGAGACTTCACCTATCGAACTCGCGAGGACGTCGAGGAATGGAAGAAGAAGTGCCCGATCGCACGGCTGCGCACACTAACCCGAAGCGTGAGCGAGGGCGAACCGAAAGTCGGTGAACCTACGCCCTCGCTCACGCTTCGGGTTAGTGTGCCAGCAGTCGCTGTCGAAGAGTTGGATGCCATCGACGCAGAAGTCCAGGCGATGGTTCGCGAGTCTCGCGAGTACGCCGAAAAAAGCCCGTGGCCGGACGCGAGCACCGCGACTCAGCATGTCTATTGCGAATCGCCGTCTTCCCCTCGCCCCTCGCCCCTCGCCTCTCGCCCCTCTCGCGAGCTCACCTACTCGCAAGCCACTCACGAAGCGCTCTCCGAGGAGATGGCGAAGAACCCACGCATCTTCGTCATGGGCGAAGGCATCGGCGTGCGCGGCGGTAACTTCAAGACGACCGACGGACTTTTTCAGAAGTACGGGGGCGAGCGATTGTGTGACACACCGATCTGCGAACGCGGCTTTGTCGGCCTCGCATGCGGAGCGGCAATGACGGGGACTCGGCCGATCATCGACTTCATGTTCGCGGACTTTGTGATGGACTCGGTCGGCGAGATCGTCAACCAGATCGCCAAGATGCAATACATGTCGAGTGGCCGACTCAAGATGCCGGTGCTGTTGCGCGGCTGCATCGGCATCGGTCACTCGGCGGCGACACATCACTCCGGCAGCTACTACGCGATGTATGCGCAAGTCCCCGGCCTGCGAGTCGTCGTGCCCTCGACACCAGCCGATGCGAAGGGCCTGCTCAAGAGAGCGCTCAACTGCGACGACCCGGTGCTGTTCCTCGAACACCGCGAAATCCTGCAAGTCAAAGGCCTGGTCCCCGACGGCGAATACGAAATCGAATTCGGTAAAGCGTCCGTCGTGCGCGAGGGCCGAGACATCACCGTCGTCGCGCTCGCTCGCATGGTGCATCAAACGCTGGCGGTCTGCGACGAACTCGAACGCGAAGGCATCTCCGTCGAGATCGTCGATCCACGCACCGTCTCGCCGCTCGACACTGAAACGATTCTGCAATCGGTCGCGAAGACCGGCCGCCTGCTGATCGTCGATGAGCCTCCCGCTCCGTGCGGCTTCGCAGCCGAGATCGCCGCCCGCATTGCCGCCGAAGGCTTCGATAATCTCGACGCCCCGATCCGTCGCCTCACGGGCGCGTTCTGCCCAACTCCCTACAGTCCGCCGCTCGAAGCGGTCATGGTCCCGCAGCCGAAGCAGATCGCAGACTCCATCAGAAGTCTGATGACGGAATGAAGAATT
>JAYVQJ010000091.1:0-2991 GCA_043777235.1 Planctomycetia bacterium | reverse complement strand
TGCGATTGAACGAAAAAACCACCGCTGGCCCGTTCGTCGAAAGTCGGCAAGTGATCGTGCCTCGCGCCCGCGAGCACCTGTTGCACAGCATCGTCGATGGGACGCTGATCTCGATTCGGACAGCAACTGAGGAATCAAACAGTTGGACGATTCCGAGCGGCGTCGGTGTTCCGATCACTCCAAGAGTTGCCGCGAGAGGGCGTGTCTATTTCGGGACGCAGGCAGGCTCAGTCATCTGTCTCGGAGCAGAAACGCCGTGAAGGAACACGACGAAAACACGCTGGTCTTTCGGTTCGGGCTCGGCGAGTCCGACTGCGATCCCGCGCGGATCGAACTGTTGGGCGGCAAGGGAGCAAGTCTCGCGGCGATGAGTCGAGCGGGGTTCCCGGTGCCGCCCGGTTTCACGATCTCGGCCGCGTGCTGTGAGTGGGCCGAGCAACACGGCGGCGACTGGCCGAGCGGTCTCGCCGAACAAGTGCGGGCGGCGATGAGTTGGTTGGAAGAGGCGACCGGTCGCACGTTCGGACGAAATAGTAGCCGGCACACTCCGTGTGCCGAAGACTCCGCACACGGAGTGTGCGGTCTACTCTTCGTGGCCGTCCGCTCCGGCGCGGCGGTGTCGATGCCGGGGATGATGGACACGATCCTCAACTGCGGCAGCGATCCGGCGATCGAACCGTGGGACGCTCTGTGTCAGGCGATCAACGCGGTCTTCGCCTCGTGGCATAGCGACCGCGCGCGGGCGTATCGGCAACATCACGACGTGCGCGGTGTCGTCGGCACGGCGGTCAATGTGCAGGCAATGTTTCCCTCGGAACGATCCGGTGTTCTCTTCACCGCGAACCCGAACGATCCGGCGGCGAACGAGATGCTGATCGAAGCCTCGTGGGGCTTGGGCGAGGCAGTCGTCTCCGGCGCGGTGACGCCCGACATCTACATTTTGGATGCGACGAGTCACGCGACGAAGCGAGTCGTGCCGGGCGCTCGGCCGGGAAACGAACCGGCACTGACGGAGACTCAACTGCTGGAACTGGCCGAATTGGGCCAGCGGATCGCGACGCACTTTCAAGTGCCGTCGGACATCGAATGGGGGATCGCGGACGGACGTCTCGCGTTGTTGCAGACGCGAAAGATTCGCGGCCTCGAAATTGTCGAAGACATCGAACGAGGGCGACAGGAAGAAATCGCTCGGCTACGGGGACTCACGAAGAGCGAACCGGCCGTGTGGGTTGTTCACAATTTGTCCGAGACATTGCCCGCTCCGACGCCGCTGACGTGGGACTTGGTCCGCTGGTTCATGAGCGCGGAAGGAGGTTACGGGCAGATGTATCGGCTGCTCGGACATCGGCCGCAGGAGAGTCAGCCGGGAATCGGTTTCTTGGAATTGATCGCCGGTCGCGTGTACGTCGATCCGCGCCGCGCCGCAGAATTTCACTTTGGCCGACTGCCGTTCGATTACGACCTGGACGAAGTTCTGCGCGATCGCACGGCGATTGACCGGCCGCCGACGCGCTTCAATCTGGACCGAGCCGACTCGCTGTTCTTCTTTCGCTGGCCGGGCATGTTGCTCGGCATGTTTCGCGTTGGTCGCCGCATGAAGCAGTTGGAGCGAACGGCTCGCGAGCGATTCGAGTCGGTCGCGGTCCCGAAGCTCGAAGAGTTCTTGGCGAAAGCGAATCGCGTCGAGCTTTCAAAACTTTCGACACCGGACCTGCTGGCGGAACTGCGACGGCGGCGCGATTTCGTGCTCGGCGAGTTCGCGGCCGAGTCGTTGCTTCCCGGTTTCTTCGGCGGGCTGGCTCACGAGCGATTGCGATTGATGCTGGCTCAATTATTGGGGCCGGATGAAGGCGAACAGCTCGCCGGCCAACTGACGACCGGTTTGGGAAACGACGTCACCGTCGAACAAAGCGTTGCACTGTTCGAGGTCGCCGCAGGACGAGAATCGGTTGAAGAGTTTCTCTCGCGATTCGGACATCGTGCGGCCAATGAGATGGAACTGTCGCAGCCGCGCTGGCGAGAGGATCGCGACTTTGTGGTCCGCATGATCGACCGCTTTCGCGGATCATCAGGAGCATCACCGCGCGAGCGACATGCGGCTCAAGTCGAGGCTCGCCGACAAGCCGAGACGTCGTTACCGAAGTTGCTCGCGGAAGCGGGAGGCTCGTCGTTCCTTGAGCGAATCACACACGATCTGCGGCAGTCGCAAGAACTGTTGCCGTATCGCGAACTCGGCAAGTTCCACTTGATACGCGGCTACGAAACGCTGCGAGCGGTGCTGATGGAACTCGGCCGCCGCTGGGATTTGGGCCGCGATGTGTTCTTCCTCAATGAATGCTCGCTGACGCAGTATGAGGCTGTGTCGGCGGCGAAATGGGAGGGTTCGGTCGCGCAGCGAAAACTCCGCTGGCAGTCGTCGCAGAAACTCGCGCTGCCGGATGTCATCGACTCGCGACAACTGGACGACTTCGGCCGGCCGCGAATCGTGAAAGCGAACGCAAATCACACTCGACTGGAATGCCGGCCGATCGCGTCGGGGACGGCGCGCGGACGAGCACGAATCGTCTTCGATCCGGGCGACGTGACCGATCTTGGTGACGACGCGATCCTGGTCTGTCCGAGCACTGATCCCGGATGGACTCCGCTGTTCGTTCACGCCAAAGGATTGATCGTCGAACGAGGCGGTGTGTTGTCTCACGGCGCGATCGTCGCTCGCGACTTCGGGATTCCAGCGGTCGTGCTCGAATCGGCGACGCAGCTCATTCCCGACGGCGCGATGATTGAGCTGGATGCCAATCACGGCGTCGTGGTTCTGGAAGAATTCGACAAGAAGTGACAAGTGCCGAGTGACGAGTGCAAAGTGCAAAATGACAAGCACCGCCTGCGGCACGGCACTCTTCACTTTGCACTCGTCACTCGTCACTTTGCACTGTCGTTTTTCTGAGCATCAACCGATCGAAGCAGACCTGGACTCCCTGACTCATTTCAACG
>JAYVQJ010000090.1:0-2991 GCA_043777235.1 Planctomycetia bacterium | reverse complement strand
ATCACGGACATCGCCCTGACCTACATTCAACAGAAAGTGATGCCCGCCGACCCGACCGGAGATGCACTGCATTTAGCCATCGCGTCGTTTCACAAATGCGATTTCCTCGTGACTTGGAACTGCCAGCACATCGCCAATGCGAACAAGTTCGGCCACATTCGCCGGGTCAACAATCTGCTGGGTTTGTTTGTTCCCGCGCTCGTTACTCCCTTGGAATTGCTCGGAGTCCATCATGAGTCCCACGATGCCTGATCCCGTCATCGACGAAATCCGCGAAATCCGTCACCGCATCTCCGCCAGTTGCGATCATGACCCGGCGAAACTCGTCGCGTATCTGATGCAGTACCAACAGCAATTCCGCGATCGGTTGATTTACGATCCGAATGAACCCACCGCTCAACCAGCGGAGATCGATCGAGGAACAGTGCCATGCGAATCCATGTATTCTTCCCAGGGTTGATCGGTCGCCTAGCGCTGTTGATCGGACTCATCACCACCACGGTCGCAGGGGCGGACGACAAGCCGGTGGAACCGTGGAAGTATCAAGGAGGCGATGGAGAAATCTTCGAACGCCCGCCACCTTCTCCACGAGGCCGCCGCGGTGCCACGCGTTTGCTCGTCATGCCGGAATTGCATCGCGACGACGTGGAAGTGTTTCGCGTTTCTTCCGAACAAAGCATTCTGCGAGTCAAAGCCACCGACCATTGCTTGATGTTGTTTCATTATTCGATGGTCGGTGAAGATGACGAAATCGGAGTGGCCGTCACTCGATTTGAGAAAGGTGGCGATCCGCTTCTCACGAAACGGGGCGTCCCCACTCCAGCTCCGATGGGTGTGAAATATCTCGCACGATTTCTTGAGCTGAAACGGCTGACCTTGGATTCACCCGAAACTCCGCCAGACGAATTAAAGCATTTGGCGGCGCTCACAAAGCTGCGCCGCCTGGTGATCCGCGACGTCAATGCCTCAGAGACCGACTTGGTCTCGTTGAGTGGCTTGTCGCTCGATTCGTTGACGCTCACAAACTGCCCGGTGACCGACCGGCTCGGTCCCACGCTCGCAACGCTGCGAGAGCTACGCGAACTCGCGTTGATCGAAACAAAAATCGGTCGCGAGGGGCTGCGGCAAATGCGAGCCATCCCCTTGCTGGAATCCTTGGACCTCAGCGGAAGTTCGCTGACCACGGCTGATATCGGCGAACTTGCGCAGTTCACCGCGCTCCGCAAGCTCAAGCTGAAGAATACAGGGCTGGATGACTCGTCCATCGAGGCCCTCGCGAAGCTGATTGTGCAAGAACTGTCGATTGAGGGAACGCAGATCACTCCGACGGGAATGGCGCGGCTGTGGGATTCGCGGCCGGCGGTGATGATGATCACTCCGCCGACGCTGTCGATGCGAATTCAATACAGTCGCCAGTGGAACGCGGCGAAGAACGATTTTCAGCCCCGTCGTCAGGCTGCGGAGTTCTTGACCTCGCGAGGAGCCAAGATCGAAATGGAACGGGGCGAATTCGCGAAGCTGCTCGGCGAGCCGGACAAACTGGCTCTGGTTCCCATCGTGAAACAGATTACGCTGCGAGACGCGATTCGGTCTGATGATGAACTCGTCAAGATGGCTCCGTTGGTCAACAGCTTCGACCTGACTGCGTCGGTGATTGATTTGGAGGATGCACCCATTCGCGGCAGCGGTTTTCGGGCGTGGGCCAGGGCGGGCGACGAGCTGCGGCTCAGCGGCACACAACTCGAGGACGAAGGCTTGCGATATCTGAGCCGGATCTTCTTTATCACGAAGTTGCGTCTGGATCGCACGCGCGTCACCGACGACGGAATGGCGTGGCTGCCGAACTACGGCCAACTTCACGTCCTGACGCTCAACCACACCACCACGACCGACAAAACCCTCGAACATCTCGCTCAGGGATACCGAGGTGCCAATCTGCTGGAACTCGAAATGGACCACACCGGAGTCACTGATGCCGGATTGAAACATCTCGACAAAATGAAGAGTCTGAAACGACTGAGTCTTCGCCAAACCAAGGTCACGGCGGACGGAGTAGACTCGCTTCGCAAATTACGTCCAGAGTGCCAAGTGCAGTTCGAGACGAAGTGACTGTGGGAGCAACGATGCCAACTTCTAAGGCCATGACTGTCAAGGAAACTCTTGCGCGGCTCAAAGCACTCGGCAATGAGAAGGTGCGGAAGCACAACACCAAGAACGGCGCGAGTGAAAACAGTTCGGCGTCAAACACGGTGACATCCGGAAGCTGGCTGCCCAGATCAAGACCAACCACGAGTTGGCCCTCGCTCTGTGGAAGACCGGGAACGCCGACGCTCAGTTCTTGGCCATCCTTCTGATTGAGCCACAAAACCTGTCGGCCGACGAGATGGATCGGATGGTTCGATCCGTCAACTTTTCGCATGTGGCGGACTGGCTGAGTTCCTATGTCGTCAAACAGCACGCCGACAAGGAGACTTTTCGTCAAAAGTGGATGGCCGATGACGATCCTTGGGCGGCCCGCGCCGGATGGAGTTTGACGTCCGAGCGGATCTCCAAAAGTCCGAAAGGGCTTGATCTCTCGGCCCTGCTGGACCGCATCGAATCCGAAATGGGGCAGGCCGCTCCCGAAGTGCAATGGACGATGAATTACTGCCTCGCCGGAATCGGAATCCACAACCCGAAACACCGCCAGCGCGCCCTCGCCATCGGAGAAACCTTGGGCATCTATCGCGACTATCCCTGTTCCAAAGGCTGCACGTCACCCTTCGCCCCGATCTGGATCAACGAAATGGTCCGACGGCAAAAGTCGGGCGGCACAATCGTTGGCTGAAGTCATCGAAGGGCATGGCGGGAAGATGAGCACGCCCTTCCCGATAGTCAGAGCGTGTCACTCTCTGCTCGTGCGCATTTCAAATGCCTGCGAAGCAGCCGCTACTTGCACCTGATCCGCATTCCGAAAATTAGCCGCGCGGCGCTAGCCCCGGTTCATGCCGT
>JAYVQJ010000089.1:0-2991 GCA_043777235.1 Planctomycetia bacterium | reverse complement strand
ACTGACGAAACTTATCATTCTTCGTCTCGGACAGACGGCGATTACGGATGCCGGTGTGGAACACCTGAAGGCTCTGACGCAACTTCGTCATCTGGATTTATCGCACACGTCAATTACGGATGTTGGGCTGGAACACTTGAAGGGATTGACGAATCTCCACGAACTCAATCTCTCGCACACGGCGATCACCGACGCGGGCCTGGAGCACCTGAAAGGACTCCCCCATCTCGAAACGCTGAACCTCTCGGATACCACAGTCACTCCGAATGGTCGCGAGGTCTTGCAGAAGGCGCATCCGAAACTTCGCATCGAATGAACCGTGATGCCGCCGGTCATCGCATTTTCTTGAAAGTCGCGTGCGGCATTGTCGCGGAGCGACATCCGATGGTAGCCGTGGGCTTCAGCCCACGGTGAGCGAGGTCACCATCCAACCTGAGTCGCGGAGCGACAACTGAATCGTTCAAGTGTCGCTCCGCGACACGGCCATTCGTCACCGAGATCCGTGGGCTGAAGCCCACGGCTACCGTCGATTGCCGCTCTGCGGCAAAGACACGACAACTATCCGCGTCATCGAACTTCGGAGACGAGGCATGTCGCCGCAAGGCGGCGAAGGAATGTAGCCGGGGGCGGAAGCCCCCGGATTTCGGAATCCGGACCATGAAGCCCCGGAGGGGCGACGGACTCCATCCGCCAACGCAATGTCCGTCGCCCCGCCGGGGCTTCAAAATCTCAAACATTGACAACCGGGGGCTTGCGCCCCCGGCTATATTCCTCCGTCCCTTCGGGACTCATGCGATCGCGAATGCTCCCGATCGGAACGCGAACTTCGGAACCACACATGCCCGTTCATCGCATGTTCTTGAAAGGCCCGTGGGAAGTGCGGCGATTAGATCGCGAGGAGCCGTCACGCCGCGTCACGCTGCCGGCGAGTTGGCAAACGATCTTTCCTGGCAGCAACTGTGGCCGCGCGGAGTTCCGCAGAAAGTTCAATCAGCCGACGAACCTCGAAGCTCACGAGCACGTCTGGATCGTGTTCCAAGGCGTGCGTGGAGCGGCTTGGGTGGACTTCAACGGGCAGCGACTCGGCGGGATCGACATCGGCGAAGAAACGGCGGAATTTGAAATCACTCCGCATCTCTGGCGGCACAACGAGTTGGTCGTGCAACTCACGTTCTGGGTCGGCAGCCCACCCGATCAACCGGGAGGCTTGTGGGGGCCAGTCGCGCTGGAAATCCGCAGTGAGGACTCGTAGGCGAGCCTTTCCAAGGCTCGCATTTCCGGAAAACGACGCTGCGACGCGGAAGCAAGTCGGCGGGTGAGACGTGTGGCCACGCGGAATGTCAGTCTTGGAAAGACTGACCTACGTATCAGTGCCCGCCGTGACCGTGATCGCCATGAGCGTGCGGGTCGGGCATCGTGACTTCGCACCATTGGTTGCAGCAGCCGGAGAGTTGCACGCTGCCGCAGAGGAACATCAGGCAGAACATCGCGGTCACATAGACCAGCTTGCCGACAAAGTTGCTAACGGTCAGGCCCAGGATGAAGTGACTGCCGCTGTCCGGTGGAGCGACGACTCCCCAGATCAAAACCCAAACGGCTCCGATCAGCAGCACGCCGAGTATGCCGCCTTTCGAGATCAGCACTTCGCGCAGCTTGATCCAGTTGACGGCACACAGCCAGAAGCCGATCCACAGTGCCAACGGGAACCACGGCAGCAGCAAACCACTGACGGCCCTCAACAAACTCCAAGCGGCGACGAGCAGGTCGCTCAAGCTGATCAGCAATTCTGACATGAAAAAACTCCGAACGTTTCACGACGATTTCAATGGGAGACCAAACGTTGTGAGGCGTTCCGATCTCATTGGATGGCGTCGGACTGTCACAAGAATGAATCTGAAAATCAACCGATTCGTGAACGTGTTCGCTGCCAACGTGATCACGTCGTTGACTCGGCGACGAGACGTTCAAAAGGGAGTCTCGAATCCGTTCTCGTCAATCGTTACTGTGAGCGGTACGAAAGGACGTCGTGTCGTAATTTCGTGTGGGCGGGTTTTACCGAAACCCGCTTCCCGGCGTCGGCGACGCCGGGCCACACAAATTCAAACACGCCCCGAAAGGACATCCGATGTCAGAGACCGCAGCCACGCCATCGCCAGTTTCCCCGGAGGAACTCAAGATGGCGTTGAAGACCTTCAAGAAGCGACTCAAAGCCACTCGACTCGATGACGAGTCGCGGTTGGGTTACGGCCCGATGTCCAACGGTGGCAAGTCGGGCATCAGTGCCATCTTTCCGCCGAATCAGTATCCCGTCGCTGTCTGGGAAGAGCTGATCAGGCAAGGAAAGTTGAAGCACGTAGGACAAGGGCTGTACGAGTTGACCGACCAAGCGAAGTGATGCCGTCACAGTTCGCGTCGGATCGCTTCCTCTTTGAAGAGCGCGAAGCCTGCCTTCAGATAGTTGGGCAGCGCGGCGGGATGGTCGAGCGTGCAAGTGTGCAACCAGAGGCGGCGCGGCTGGTTGCTCCAGGCTTGGTCAATGGTCCATTGCAAGAACCATTTTCCGAGACCTTGGCCGATGAACTCGCGCGTCAGCCCGAACTGGACGAGTTCAATCTCGCCCGGTTGCCGACGATCGAGTTCTGCGAAGCCGGCCGGAGTTCCAGCGACGTCCAGCACGTGCAGTTCATTGAGGGGATGCTGAATGACGGCAGCGAGTTGCTCGTCCGACATCTTGCGGCGACTGAGCCAATGGAACTCGCGACCGACGGCGTTGTAGAGAGTCCGATAGTTCTCCACTGTCGGTACTGGGACGTGCCGAACGCTCAGTCCCTCGCGCGGAGTTGGCACCGATCGACGCGCGTGGCTGAGCATTTCGAGGTAATAGACGGTGACGTCAACGATCTCCAAGAGTCTGTCTCCGTGAGGCCGTGAGCTGTTGCATGTCATACGGATCGCACAAATTAGCCGCGCGGCGCTAGCCCCGGTTTTTGC
>JAYVQJ010000088.1:0-2999 GCA_043777235.1 Planctomycetia bacterium | reverse complement strand
GTTCACGAAGAGGGCTCGCTTCAGATTCGGCGGAGTGATCGGGCCATCGACGAAGCGATGATAGATGTGATACTCGATCACTGGAGCGATGAGCCGCGCGAACTCGGCATAGCCCGCGGCTGGGAAGTGACAGCCGCCGGGCGGTTTGACTCCCAGCGTCGACATCACGCTCAAGTTGGAAAAATAGTTCGGTAACGTGCGTTGGACTTCACGCAGTTTGTTATCCGAGCCATTGATCCCCATCGCGCAGGACTTCGGCCAAATCTGAAACACGTAGTAGCGGCCGACGTTGGGGTAGTCCTCTTTCCAAGCGCCGGCCATGTCGATGAAGAAATCGCGGTACGTCTCGTAGCCGTAGCCACCCGTCGGGCCGTCGGCTCCTTGATCGTTCTCCCCTTGATGCCACAGGATGCCTCGCACACCGTGAGTCAGCTTGGCTTGTTGGACTCGCCACAGCAGCCGGCCATAGATGGTGCTCGCATCGGTGGGGTCGGCTGGGTTGCGCTGATGCAGGTCGATGCGAGTGCCACCGACCGCTCCGTTGATGATGCAAATCGGCAGCTTGTTGGTTTCGACCAATCGTCGTCCGAGTTCCATGCCCCAATAACCGATCTCCGACTTGCCGCCGGGACTGCGAGCCTGCGCGTTGGCCCATAGCTTCAGCCGCGAGCCGTTTGGACTGCCATCGGTCGCGCCGAACGTGCGGACCCAGTCGTTGATCGGAGGCGACTCGGCCTCTTTTCCGAAGTCGGTCGCGACCGCGTTCGACTGACCGTTGATGAGGAACACATCACCGCACACCAGATTCGATGCCTTGTGCAACACCGTCTCGATATCGCCGATCTTTGAACCGAACTCGGTGCGATATTTCACAAGCCCCGCTTTCAGCTTGACCGACAACGAGTACGCCTTCTCCGCACCGAGCTGGCTGGTCTCGGTCTTGTAGAGTTGCTCGTCGGCGTAGACACGAACAAAAACCGAATCCGCCGCAGCGTCGAGCGTGCCTCGGTAATACAGCGTTCCTTCGCGTTCGCCATCGCGATCGTGAAGGTCGCGAGCAAAGAATTGGTTGTCTTCGGGTTGCTCGGACTTGTCCGGAGCGCGATGCACCCAGGCATCTTTGCTGGGAGGCGGCTCAGTGATCGCGATCTCCGTCGTTCCACCCGGTTGGCCACGCCATTGTCCGCCACCGTTGCTGACCATGACATCAATTTTCAGGGTGCCGCTACCTTGTGCTCGCTTGAGGATGAGTTTGCCTGGCTCGATCTGTTTGATGACGGCGACGCCATCAACGCTCCATTTGAATTCGAGCTTGTCGACACCTTTTGCTCGCAACTCGGTCAGGTTGTCGATCTGGGTAACGACGTCGATCTTCTCGCGGCCGTCCCAAGTGGCGGGAGCAATGAGCTTGAAGTCCGGTTCCGGGATCGCCTCGTTGACCGTGATTGCAATGTCTCGTGACTTCACTTCATTGGGATAGATCGCCGTGAACGTCAACTTGCGGTAACCGCTTCGGGAAACGCGAGCCGCTTTGAATGTGTACGTGAACCGGTCAGTTGCCATGACTGGCGTGAAATCAAGATTAGGGTGCGTGTAAGTCCAAAATATCTTCTGAGCTCCACCCGCTTTTGCAGTGATCGTCACGCTCTGACCTTCGTCGACTTCGAGCTTTGTCTGAGAAACCGAGAACTCATTTCCCGGCTGTACGATCGGGCCAACCAGTGTCTGCATCGGCTTCGTATTCTCGTATTGCAGCTTGATCCAATCCGCCGAACGCGCGACCTTCGAGATGCGGACCTCATCCAGATCACCGACGAAGTCGTAGTTGTGATACCAGCCGCCGAGCCACAGCCGCGCCGGGCTTCTGATATTGAGCGGCGAGCCGATGTTTTTTGAAGAGCCGTCCAAGACACCATTCACATACAGCCGCGAGTGACCTCGTTCGTAGGTGTGAACAACGTGCGTCCAATCGCCGGTTCGCAAGCGGCTGTCGCTCGATACGTTGCCGTCCGAGAAGTAGCAGTCCATCGAAAGATGCGGCGGGCTACGGAAGCTCATCACCACTTTGCCCTGCGCTTGTTCGTTGCCCCACCCCAAGATTTTTCCGTTCGGCTTTTCCGCGCGAAACCAGGCCTCGGTACTGTGTGAGTTGGAACCTGTCGGAAGGGACTCGATCTTCTCGCCGCCAAAAAGTCCCTCTCTCCCTGCGAGATGTCGAGCTTGCCCGGTCATTCCACGCACGGGCTGCATCCCAACATTCTTGGACGTCAACGTTCCGACTTCATCGGCAATCGTCTCACCGAGATGCCACACGCTCACGAAGCCATTCGATTCGTTGAAGACCGCCGCGCCGTTCGACTCGCTCTTCGCTTCAGTCTTGCCCCAAAAGATGCGCAACTCTTGTCGAGCATTCCCAACGATCTTCGGCACACGGACCCACACCGCCGCTTCACCGCGTGCCGCGTCCCACTCGTCGATTTGATACGCCAGCGGAACACCGTCGCTCGTTGAGAACCGCAGGTCTGCACCGTCAGCCTTCGCTTGGCCAAAATCAAAGAAGTCCTTGTGCAATCTCACGAGCACCGGGAAGTTCTCGACCGAAACGGTCGCCGGTAAGTCGGCACCCTCTGGTGTCGTAAGAATGAAGACCAATCCCGATTGTTTCCAATCGGCATACTGAGCGAATGCCGGACGCGAGAAGAACGTGGCCAGAAGAAGCAGAGACGTATTGAGCATGACGCGCGTGCGATTCATCACGAGTCCCCGGATGGAAGGATTTGTGTTGGCATCTACTCCGCAGGAGTTACGCCACATAGCCCAGGGTTGCTCGCGCAGCGAGCTACCCTGGGTTTGGGTTCCAAATGTTTGTTGTACCCTGAAAGGGTTTCGTCATTGGGATCTTTCAAATGATGCAACCCTTTCAGGGTAGAAATGCCATGTCTGACTCCAAACCCAGGGTAGTCGCGAAGCGCGACAACCCTGGGCTATGTGACGCAATC
>JAYVQJ010000087.1:0-11772 GCA_043777235.1 Planctomycetia bacterium | reverse complement strand
CTGATGAAGGTGTTACCTCAAATTGATCCGTGCGAGGTATAACGTCGCCGACGCTTCCCATTGAAGAGACTCGCACCGCAAGCTCTTCCGGCGCTGCGGTCGCCAACCGCGTGCGAGCATATCCGAAGAAATAGGCCAGCCCTAGCGCGTACATCGCCAGAGTTAGCCAAAGCACGATCGGCTTATTGAGCCAGCCGTAGACCAACGCGGCGAACAAGCTCATCGCGATAACGGCCGCCGGTAAGAACGGATACAGCGGCACCTTGTAGGGCCGAGGCATGTGCGGTTCTTTCACTCGCAAGATGAAGAGGCAGACCATCGCCAGCACGTACCAAATCAGCGCGGTCAGGTTGCAGGTAAGCACAGCGATCAGCACCGCTGCTTCGTTGAAGTAGCCCCAGATCACGAAGCCCGCGATCACGAGGCTCCAGAAAAAGATCGAGACGTCGGGAGTCCGTCGCACCGGATGCACATGTCCGAGAATCGACGGCAGATACCCCGCACGCCCCATCGCAAACGATTGACGGCTGACCGCGTACAACATCCCGTTGTAACTGGAGACCATGCCAAAAATCGCGAATAGCGAAAACGCAATCAGATGCGGCTTATGCTGCGAGCCCGGCCAGACTTCGCGGTAGACCCACTGCAACGGGAACGGGATCTCATCGCCGTTGCCGGTGACTTTGTAGTCGTTGCCGGCGGCCGACGCGAAGAACCACGTCAGCACCACCAACACGATCAGCGTGATTTGCGCCAGCATCAGCCCGCGCGGGATCGAACGATGCGGCTCGTGAGCCTCTTCCGCCGCCAGCGCGACGGACTCGACGATCACCAGCCACCAGATCGCATACGGAATCGCCTGGAGCACACCCAGCCAACCATTCGTCAGCAGCGGCGTTGTCAAAATCCGTTCGACTTTGACACCCGGAATGCACGCGATCCAGAACCAGACCAGCGCGAAGATTGCTCCGTAAGTCATCCACTCCATGATCTTGGCCTGCTGTTTGGCACCGATCCATTGCAGCGACGCAAACAGAGCCACGGTGATCAGCGCGGCTGCGGTCGTCGCCTCGGCCTTTGAAATTTCTGGGAACAACAGACTGAGCACGAAGTAAACGCAGCCGCCGGTCGCGATCCCTGTCCCGATGGTGGCAAACAGACACTCCAAGAACATCGACCAACCCATCACGAACCCCAGCCACGGTCCGACCGCTCGACGGCCATAAGCCAGTGGCCCGCCAGCAAACGGCATCGCGACCGACAACTCCGACAGCGCCAGCACCCACGCCATGTAAAGCACGCAGACAAACAGTGACGCAATCAGCATCCCGATCGGCCCGGCCACTCCCAGTCCGCCGTTCCAACCGAAGTATTCGCCGGTGATGACAGCTCCAACGCCGAGCGACCAAATGTGGATCGTCCCCATCGGCTTCTTCAGAGCGTGCTCGTCCAGAAATCGCTTTTCCTCCGGCTTGAGTGCCGAGGTGTCGATGACGACATCCGACGGAGAGGCCATGTCGCGGTCGGGCAGTGCTTCGCTCATCGGCGGCCTCACGACGTTGGAAGAGAGCTGATGCGGTCATCACACACAGCTCGTCGCCAGGTTTCAAGTGCATGGAATCCCGGCCGAAGTGGTTTTAGACTGCGACGCCTTCAACGTAGCCATCACCGCTCCGCGTGATGAGCCTTCGGGGAAACAGCATCGAACGCTTCACGACCATTCGCGAGTCAAACGCCAAAGGCTCGTCACGCGGAGCGATGACGGCTACGTTTCGGCAACCTTCCGGAGCCATTTCATGTGCGGTATCGTCGGATTTCTCGCCAAGCAGCCGAGCCTTTGTCGATCGCTCGGCGAGCACGTCGTCCCGATGCTCACTTGCATGGGCGACCGCGGCCCGGACTCCGCCGGCCTCGCAGTCTTCGGCGATCCGGTCGAGGCGTCGTTGCGACGATTCAGTCTGTACGCGCCGAGTCGATCCTTCGATTGGACGTCCCTCGAACAACAGCTCACGGCGCGGCTCGGCGGCGAAGTTGAGTTGAGCGCGCTGGAAAATCACGCGACGGTCATCGCGTCGGCCAATCCGGTGCGGTTCAAGGCGTGGCTGACTGAGTCGTACCCAAACCTGCATCTGCTTTCGACCGGCCGCGCGATTGACCTCTACAAAGATGAAGGCCATCCGTCCGACATCGCTCGCCGATATCACTTCGCGCAACTCAGCGGAACGCACAGCGTCGGCCACACGCGCATGGCGACCGAGTCGGCTGTGTCACCCGCACACGCGCATCCTTTCACGGCGGGCGAGGATTTTTGTTTGGTCCACAACGGCTCGCTCTCGAACCCGTACAGCATCCGCCGCAAGCTGGAGAAAAAGGGGATCCGCTTTGAAACCGACAACGACACCGAGGCCGCTTGCCGGTTCCTCGAATGGCGGATGAGCGAAGGGGACACGCTCGAAGCTGCGATCCAAAAGGGTTTTGATGAACTCGACGGCTTTTTCACGCTGTTGATGGCCACCGCCGACAAGTTGATCCTGGTCCGCGACGCCTTCGCCTGTAAGCCGGCCGTCGTTGCGGAGACTGATGAGTACGTCGCGATCTCGTCGGAATACCGAGCACTCGCGCATCTTCCCGGCGTGAAAGACGCCCGCATCTTCGAACCTGCACCGGAGCAGATTTATTCATGGACCGTGTCATCCCGCTCGACCTGAGCCGCCTGACGGTGCGCGAGCTGAATCACTATCTGCATCACGAACTGCCCCAAGTAGGACAGGCTTCTAGCCTGTCGCCCCCGCACGTCCAGATTCTCAATCCCAACGGTCAGCACAGTCTCGCCGTCGGACTCGACGCGACTGCCGAGATCGACATCCTCGGCCACGCCGGCTACTTCATCGCTGGGATGAACAAGCAAGCCAATATCACCGTCCACGGCAACGTCGGTTGGAGCGTCGCCGAGAACATCATGTCCGGCACCGTCCGCGTGAAAGGCTGCGCCTCCGAATGTGCCGGAGCCTCCGGCCACGGCGGCCTACTGGTCATCGAGGAAGATGCCTCGTTGCGCTGCGGCATCTCGATAAAGGGCTGTGACATCGTCGTCGGCGGCAGTGTCGGCCACTTGTCCGCGTTCATGGCTCAAGCCGGTACGCTCGTCGTCTGCGGGGACGCCGGATCGAGCCTCGGTGACTCTTTGTACGAAGCCGTGATTTACGTCGGCGGAAAAATACACAGCCTCGGTGCGGATGCTCAAGAAGAACCGATGACCGCGACCGACATCGCGCGCCTCACCGACCTGCTGTCAAAGGCTGGTATCGCACGCGATCCGAAATCGTTCAAGCGAGTCGCCTCAAAACGCTCGCTCTACCACTGGCACGCCGACGCGGGACAAGAGTATTGAACCACGAGTGTTGAATCCCGTTGTCTTTACCCCGAAGGGGTTGAGACTCAAAGCCCAGGGTTGCCGCGCTTCGCGGCTACCCTGGGTTGACGTCACCACGATCGTTCTACCCCGAAGGGGTTGCGTCATTCGGAACATGACGGAACCCCGTTGGGGTACAAGACAAATTTTGCACCCGTTCCCCAGGGTAGCCGCGATGCGCGGCAACCCTGGGGAACTATGTGACGAAACCCCTTCGGGGTAAATCCGAGCCAATTCAAATGACCGCAAACATCCAACGCGAAGAAAGCTACTCGTTCAACAGTCACGTTCTGGACTACATCCAGCACGCGGCCGAGCATGGGCTATATGACATCCGGGGACTCGGAGCCAAACGCAAGCTGCCGACGTTTGATGACCTCGTGTTTCTCACGGCCAGTGCCTCGCGGTATCCGCTCGAAGGTTATCGCGAGAAGTGCGTCTCGAAGACGGTGCTCGGCACTCGCTTCGCCAAGAAGCCGATTGAACTCGAAACGCCGGTCACGATCGCGGGCATGAGCTTCGGAGCACTCTCGGCCAATACAAAAGAAGCGCTCGGCCGAGCCGCCACTGAGATCGGCACTTCAACCACGACCGGCGACGGCGGCATGACTCCCGAAGAGCGACAGTCGTCGAAGACGCTCGTCTATCAATGCCTGCCGTCGCGATACGGTTTCAACCCGGACGATCTTCGCAAAGCGGACGCCATCGAACTGGTCATCGGCCAAGGAGCGAAGCCTGGGGGCGGCGGCATGTTGCTCGGCCAAAAAGTCAGCGCGCGAGTCGCCGGGATGCGCACGCTGCCGGCGGGCATCGATCAACGCTCCGCCTGCCGGCATCCCGATTGGGTCGGGCCGGACGATCTCACGATCAAGATCAACGAACTCCGCGAGATCACCGATTGGCAAGTCCCCATCTACATCAAGATGGGAGCCACGCGCGTCCGCGAAGACGTGAAGCTGGCGGTCAAAGCCGGAGCCGACGTCGTCGTCATCGACGGGATGCAAGGCGGCACGGCGGCGACTCAGCAATGCTTCATCGAACACACCGGCATCCCGACGCTCGCCGCGTTGCCGCTGGCAGTACAAGCTCTCGAAGAGATGAACGTCTTCGGCGAAGTCCAACTCATCATCTCCGGCGGCATCCGCTCCGGAGCCGATGTTGCGAAAGCCCTCGCGCTCGGAGCCGACGCCGTTGCGATTGGCCAAGCCGTGTTGATGGCGCTCGGCTGCAACAGTCCGACGTACACGCATGACGGCCAACGCATCGACGCGACCGACGACTATGCGAAGCTCGGCACCGCTCCTGGCTATTGCCACCACTGTCACACCGGCCGCTGTCCCGTCGGCATCACGACTCAGCTTCGCGAACTCGAAGCCCGCATGACTCCCGAATGGGGCGCGAAGCGTCTGAAGAATTACCTGCAAGTGCTGACGATGGAACTGACGACGCTCGCGCGAGCCTGCGGCAAATCCAACGTGCATCACTTGGAACGCGAAGACCTCGTCGCCCTGACCATCGAAGCCGCCGCAATGGCGAAGGTGCCGCTCGCCGGAACGAATTGGATTCCTGGACTGACGTGATTCAATCGGCGGTTCGAGCGGCCCAACGCTGCAAGACTCGTTCGAGGTCTTCGCTGATTTCCGGAGCTTCCAACACGGCCGCGAATTCTGACGTCCAATGCCGTACTCGCTTCAGGTCGGCGTTCGGAAAGGCACTCAGCAAACTGTCGATGTCGGCCCAATCGCGGGGTCGATTGGCGACCGCTTTCATCACCATCAAGTCTTCGGGTGAAGCAAGCTTGATCGTCGCTCGGCCAAGCCGGATCGAGACCGCTCGGTCGATCGCTTCACGCTCAAACGGCAGGCCACCCAGCGAGATGTCCACGTCCGTTTTCGTGGGCTGGTGAGTGAGGAGCAGAATTCGGTTTTGACGAGCGAACTCCAGCGGCGCTGCATACCGTGGAACGAAGCCGTGCTTCTGTCCAGACGCGAGAAACCGCTCCCACTGTGAACTCTCCAACCAAATGACCGCATCGACGTCTTTCGTGAATCGCGGCTCCGCAAGCAGACTGACGGCGACTCCGCCAATCACAGCCCCTTCAACTCGCGCCGCGCGCAACCAGCGCATCAACGCGGTCGTCGTTTGAACGACTGACGGAGGAAGTTCATTCGTGGCAGCCATAAGCTGCTCGCAATCTGGCCCAGCGTCGACGGATGACTTCCACTTCCGCGTCACGCTTCTTAGTCCACTCGGCAGAGACCTGTGTGGACATTAACTCGGAGAGTTGGCTGGCCTTCTCGTCCGACGACATCGCGCGAACTTCCGCGGCGCGGCGATCATTCACTGATCGCCAGCGGCGCTGCCATGCTTGAACATCGCTCGGATTCATCTGAGGCATGTTGCCAGTGTAGTCCGATCTCGCCGAGTCCGAAACATCGGCCTGCTTGAACGTCGTTTCGAGTCAGCGATACGATCCCGCCCCGCGCTCTCGAACGACTTCGTGATCCCGCAACACTGAGACTCACCATGAATGACCGCAACGCTCTCCGCAAGCGTCTTGAACAGGACAAGATTGAATTCATCCTCGTCCAATTCGTGGACATTCACGGAGCGGCGAAAGGCAAGATGGTGCCGGTGTCGTGTCTCGATGACGCGCTGGATGTCGGAGCCGGGTTCGCCGGGGCGGCGATGTGGGGGATCGGGCAAGGGCCGCATGGGCATGACGTGATGGCTCGGATTGATCCGAGCACATGTACGCCGCTGGCGTGGTTGCCGAATACGGCCCGGTTCGCGTCCAACCTGTTTGTGGACAATCAGCCGCATCCGTTTTGCTCGCGGACCAACTTGCAGCGAGTGCTCGCCGAAGCCAAGGCGAAAGGTTTCGTCTTCAATGTCGGCATGGAGCCGGAGCATTTTCTGGTGACTCGCAACTGCGACGGTTCGATCCGCCCGTGGGATCCGGTCGGCGTCGATACGCTCATCAAGCCGTGTTACGACTATCGTTCGATGTCGGGGGCGATGGGCTATCTGCAAGACGTGACCGCCGCGCTGAATCAACTCGGCTGGGGTGCGTACCAAGTCGATCACGAGGACGCGAACGGGCAGTACGAGGTCAACTTCAACTACGCTGACGCACTCGTCACCGCCGACCGAGTCACCTTCTTCCGCATGTTGTCCACCGAGATCGCCAAGAAGTACGGAGCCATCGTCACCCACATGCCCAAGCCGTTCTCCGACCGCACCGGCAGCGGCTTGCACGTCCATTTTCATCTCGCCGATGCGGAGTCGGGCAAAAATGTTTGCCTCGATCACGCCGACCCGCGCGGCCTCGGCTTGTCGAAGCTGGCGTATCACTTCCTCGGCGGAGTCATCTACCACGCGCGAGCCTTGTGTGCCGTCACCAGCCCGACGGTCAATTGCTACAAGCGGCTGCAAGTCGGAGCGGGCTTGACGTCCAGCCGTTCGGGTTTCAATTGGACCCCGGCGTTCGCCAGCTACGGCGACAACAACCGCACGCAAATGATCCGAGTCGCCGGCCCCGGCCACTGCGAAGACCGCACCGTCTCCTCTGGCTGCAACCCGTACCTCGCCCTCGCCGCGTTCCTCGCCGCCGGCCTCGACGGCATCGAAAACAAACTCGATCCGGGCGAACCGAACATCGGCAACCTCTACGAACGCACGCTGACCGACATCCGCGACTCCGGCATCAAGCTCCTGCCACAATCGCTGCACGAAGCGGTCGAAGAACTCCGCCAAGACACCGTCGTAAAGTCCGCCTTGGGAGTCATCGCCGACGACTTCATCGACCTGAAATCTCGCGAGTGGCAGACATACCACAAGCAAGTTTCGGCCTGGGAAGTGGAGACGTATTTGACGTCGTTGTGATGAAATGTTGAATGACGAAGCCGTGAATCATCGCCTCTCTTGAGAGGTGGAATTGCAAAGAAAGAGCACGCAATCGCAGCCTGTCATTTCCCGATCGGACAGCCGCATGGCTGCGGCGGCGAAATCTTGCCGCAGTCGGACCCGATCTCGAACCCCGTCAAACTAACCCGACGCGTGAGCGAGGGTTCTTCGCCGTCGCTCCCTCGCTCCCTCGCTCACGCGTCGGGTTAGTGTCGGCCATGTCATCTCGCATCCGGCTCACCTCGGCAATCGACGCCAGCGCCTCGCCGCGAAAGCCCATCGTCTGGACTCGGAAGAGATCGTCTGCCGTCGCGATTTTGCTCGTCGCGTGAGCGGTCACGGACAGCAGCAGATCATCGGGATGAATTCCTTCGCCGTCATCGACAATCCGAATCAGCTCGCCGCCGCCCGCCTCAATGTCGACTTCAATGCGCGACGCGAGCGCATCGAGACTGTTTTCGAGCAGCTCTTTGACGACGTTGGCGGGCCGTTCGATAACCTCGCCCGCGGCGATTTTGTTGACGACCGACGAGTCGAGTTGATGAATCCGAGACATTGTGCCTGAGTCGTTTTCCGTGCCAGTGTCGATGCCGTTCCGTTCGAGGCGGTACGTTATCGACCAACTCAGAACAGCGTCAGTCAGTCACTTCACGGATTGCGAATGCTCCGCCAATTCCGGCAGCCGCAGGATGTAAACCGTTCCGTTGCCGTTCACCGTGGCGAGGTGATGACCGTCGGGATGAAGCGTGATGCTGGTGACCGGACCGGGGAATGGGATCTGTCGCACCAACCGACCTGCGGCCCAGTCGTGGATTTCGATTCCGTGCCCTGTGGCAACGACCAGCAACTTTCCGTCGGGCGTGAAGAAACTCTCGAATCCACCGGCGGACGTTGTTAGGGGGTACTCACGCGGAGGCGTTTCGGTCAGATCCCAGACCATACCGACTCCACCTTGAACGTGTGGAAACGCGGCCAGGATGTTTCCATCTGCGGAGAGAGTAAAGTCGAAAACCATCTTCTGTGGATGCTGAACCTCAAACAGCGGCTTCCGATCACCTGTCAATTCGAAAACTTGCAGCTTGCCTTCGTCCTGGACATCGACGTACCGCTTGAGTTCTGGACGGAGGCTGGAAAGGCGATCCACCGCCAATTGAGGGGACGCATGATTCTTAGTTTTTGCAAGTTCCGTGGCCGTCGCGCCTAAACGAAACGCGCCCCGTTTCGTGATTTCCCAGGGCTGTGAGGCAAGCTTGAAATCCCATCCATAGATCAACACGGATTGCCCCTGCGGAGCGAAACGCACAAATCGTGGAGGATCGCTGGCGAACTTTTTCGGGGTCGGATCACTCAAATTCCACACCTCACTTTGTTGACCGAATGCAAAAGCGATCAATTGCGAATCCGGCGAGAATGTCGGCCGCGCACCAAAATCACTATTCATGGGCTGCGTAGTCATGCCCTCCAGTTTCTGAGGCGATTCACCGACCATCTTCCAGACACAGCTATCCTTCGGCCCACTCGTTGCCAGCATGCGACCATCGGGAGAAAAGGCAACCATCGAATAAGGCGATGATAGAGCCCGCTCGGCAGGCGGATTCGTGGTCAAATCCCAGACGCGCAGCCAGCCTAAGCCGAACTCCGAAACGACCAGTGTCTTGCCATCTGGAGCGAACCAAAACCGGGCATTTTGGCTCGAGGCTGCCGAGATAGTCGATCGCTCTTCCCACTTTGAACCGACTCGTTGACGGAGCATGATGAAGTCACCACCGATGCAATGCGCCAGCCAATCGCCGTCGGGTGAAAACTGCGTCCAATGGATCCCTTCCAGTTCGGCCACAACTTTCGGCGGCGACACACTCAGGTCAAAGACTTGCGACTTCTGCGAGCCGCTAAAAGGCGACGCCACCAATGTCTGACCATCGGGCGACAGCGCGGCGAAATAACCTGGAATTGATTCTGAGAATCGTTTCAGCGACGGACCATTCAATGCATCCCAGTCGATGTCCCACAGCAAGACGCCAGCCTGCGGCGCTTCTGCCGTGCCATCCGCATACAGTGACAGACGATGGCCGTCGCTCGATAAATCCAGGAAATGTGTACGACTGCGGGTTGGATACGACACTTCTTTCACAAACTGGGGCACATCGCCTGTAATGTCCCAGACCTCCAGAATACCGGCAGGCCCACCTGCCATCACGAGCCAGCGGCCATCGGGTGAAATGACCAACTGTTCGAAAGCTTCGATCTTGTGAACGGGGCGTTTGCCGAGCCGTCGGAATTTCGGATGTTTGGCATCGGACAGATCGACACCGAACTTGCCATAACCCGTGCAGAATGACTTGCCGTCCGGAGCAAAGCTAAGCCCGGAATAATTGACACCCTCAGGGAAATCCGGATCGCCGTATCCAGTGAGTCGCTCAAACGTCTTCGCCGACCAGACGTGTGAATTCCCCTGCCCTGGGGTGCTGACAAAGAAGTCTCCGCTGGGATGAAACGCCACGCTTGTAATTAATGACCAATCTCGCAGGCGATGATCGCCGATGACCGCCACCAACTCATCCGGTTGCCAGTCGAAGCGTTCGGATTCCGGAATCTGTTTCGGATCGAGCTTGTCGAGCGTGATGAAGTCGCGTTGAGGAATCACACGCTGCGCCGCTGGGTCATCTTCTTTGCCCGATTGCTGCTCAACCGACACGAGCTTCGTTCCGTCCGGCACATCCAACGTCACTTTGGTCTCTTTCCCATCCTTGTCCTTCAGCTTAATGACGATCACCCCAAACAACACACACGCCGCCAGGCCGCCCCAAAGTAGGCGAGTCATTCCATGACTCGCATTTCCTGCCGCTCGATTCGCAACGCGACCATGCACCGCTTCCACATCGTTCGCCTCAAATCCGAGTCGCGGAGCGACTCGGCTACGTTCTCGCGCCAACTCTCGCGCGACATCCTGTGCCGAGGCCGGCCGAGCCTCGCGATCCTTCGCCAGCAGTCGCTCAATCAAATCCGACAACTCCGCCGGCACATCCGCTCGCACAGTCGTCACCGGCGCGGGAGTGTGCGTGGCCAGCGAATGCAAAATCGCCATCGGCCCCTTCCCCGGAAACGGCCGCTGCCCTGTCACGCACTGAAACAGCACGCACCCCAAACTAAACAAGTCCGCCCGCGCATCGACCGCATCCCCGCGAGCCTGCTCAGGAGCCATGTACGCTGGCGTTCCAAGAATCATCCCCGACTGCGTGAGGTTCTCGGAATCGCTCACCGACCGCGCCAGCCCGAAGTCGAGCAGCTTCACGCGAACGTAGCCCTGTCGCTCCGCGACAGGGCTACTTTCCAGCCACACATTTGCCGGCTTGATGTCCCGATGAATCAGCCCTTTCGCGTGAGCCGCCGCCAAACCCTTGGCAATCTGTTGGCCGATCTCGATCACGTCAGCAATCGGCAGCGCGTTCTCTCGCTTCAGCCGCGCATCGAGCGTCTCTCCTTCCAACAACTCTTGAGCGAGAAACGGTACGCCGTTGTCTTGGCCGACTTGATAGATCGTGACGATGTGCTCGTCGTGAATGGCCGCCACGGCGCGAGCCTCACGCAAGAATCGTTCTGTGGCACCGCGCCGCGCGGCAAACTCTGGCCGCATCACCTTCAGGGCGACTCGTCGTTGCAGGTGCATGTCCTCGGCGAGGAACACGCCCCCCATTCCTCCCTGGCCCAGCAGCTTGAGAATGCGGAAGCCATTCAGCCGCCCAATCTCATCCGCCGCTTCGGCCGGAGTGAAGCTCGACGACCAATCAATATCGAGCATCGTTTCCGAGCCAGCCTCACCCGACAGCACGGTCGCGCTGTCGGCATCCGACGTATGAGTCGGCAGATCGCGTAGCTTCAGAATCAACTGGCTGACTCCGTCGGGAAGCGGCACGATCCCCGCAGTCGCTTTGCGCATGGCCCCGACCAACGTCTCATCGGTCACAAAGTTCAACGTGGCCTGAGTACACGGCTCGCAGTCGAAGAGATGCTGCTCGACACTGCTGGCCGGCGGGTCGGGCAACTGCCCCAAAGCCAGTTGTTGGAGCTGTTCGACCGACGGGCATTCGCGGGAGTTGGACATGATTCAGTCTCCAGATCACTCGTGTCGTTGCAGAGTCAGATCATTGAAAAGGCGTCAGCACTAACCCGCAGCGTCAGCGAGGTCTTCTTCCAGGGCAGGCTAGTTCTTCAAGAGGCGTGATTCGTAGGGTGGGACCAGCGACAGCGCCGGCCCACCATTTCTCGATTATTGTGGTGGGCCGGCGTTTCACTGGTCCCGCCCTACATTTTCCGCAATGCGACCAATTGGCCAGCCGTGGGGCTACGCTCGGCGCGGGTCTCCTGGCCGCGCCACTTCGCCCGACCGCAGGTCTCCCCGGACGGTGAGTTGGCGTCGTCTCGAAGCGGTTGAAAAGGAACGGGCGAATGAGGGA
>JAYVQJ010000086.1:0-3004 GCA_043777235.1 Planctomycetia bacterium | reverse complement strand
CACGCCCTTCGAGGACTCAGGGCGTGCCACCCGACCGCAGCCAATCGAGGCCCCGCGTTTCGTGCTGCGTCAGAGGGCATCAGAGAATCGGCATGCGTTCGATCCCGGCCCCGCGCTTTATTCTCAGATTCTGATTTTGATACCCACCGGTGCAACCTCGAATCCGCTGGGCTGTTTGAACGAAGTATTGATGAGCGTCAATCGCAGCACCACAGAATCGTTCGATGTCTCGATGCAGATCATCGTGGAGGCATTCTGCTTTTGGATTGCTCCTTGCAGCAGTCACGGAACGGCGGCCACAATCAGAGCAGTCTCACTCCTACCAAGAAAGTCTGTTCTTGATGACTCCCCACGAATTCGTCGCCAAGTGGCAGAAGTCCACGCTGTCCGAGCGATCCGCCTGTCAGCAGCACTTCCTCGATTTGTGCGAGTTGCTCGGCCAGCCCAAGCCGGCGGCGGCCGATCCCGAGGGGGCGTGGTACACGTTTGAACGGGGTGTGACGAAGACCGACGGCGGCAATGGCTGGGCTGATGTCTGGATGAAGAATCATTTCGCGTGGGAGTACAAGGGGAAGCACAAAGACCTGAAGGCCGCGTACCAGCAACTGCTCCGCTACCGCGAAGACCTCGACAATCCGCCGCTGCTTGTCGTGTGTGACATGGATCGGTTCGAGGTCCATACGAACTTCACCGGCACGGCCAAGGTGGTCCATGCGTTTGACCTGTCGGGGCTGACCGAGCCGAAGCATCTGGAAGTCCTGCGGAATCTGTTCACCGATCCCGAACGGCTGCGGCCCGGTGTGACGGCCGCGTCGATCACCGAGCAGGCGGCGGCGCAAATAGGTTGACAAGTTGTTCCGCATGAAAGGTGTGGTACTCTCTTGGCCATGACAACCGAATCATCGACATTCATTGAGATTGCTCCACGGCAGTACCGTGTCTTGTCGCTGTACAGTGGTGCGATGGGCTTGGACATCGGGATGCACCAGTCTGGCCGCTTCCAACTGCTGGCGTGTGTGGAGAAAGTCCCCGCTTTCTGTGACACGATTCGTCGCAACCGAGATGCGGGACTGCTCAGTCGGCAGCCGTTTGAAGTTCTGGAAGCGGACATGTCCGAGCTTGATCCGATCCAGATTATGACTGACCTCGGCCTGAAACGAGGAGAGCTTGATCTGCTTGTGGGTGGTCCGCCGTGTCAATCATTTAGCACGACCGGCAAGCGAGCGACCGTTCAAGACCCCCGAGGGACTCAGCTTTGGAATTTCTTGCGATTCATCGAAGCACTTCAGCCGAAAGCCTTCTTGATGGAAAACGTCCGAGGGCTGATGTCGGCGGCATTGAAGCACCGGCCTCTTCGCGTGCGTCCTGACAAAGGCGGCGCGCCTTTGGACGAGGAAGAGCAACCCGGATCGGTAATTCGCGAATTTCTTCGCGACTTGCACGACGAGTATCGAGTCGATTGTTTTGAGGTCAATGCTGTGAACTACGGCGCACCTCAACTCCGAGAACGCGCCATTTTCATTGGCAATCGCTTCCATCAAGTCGCCGATTTTCCGGAGCCGACACATGGCCACGAAAGTCCCCGTATTCGCGACCTCTTCAGTGACGTTGAAGAGAACACCCCACTGAAACCGTTCCGCACTTTGGGTGACACGCTGGCCACGCTTCAAGAAGACAAGCCTGTCATTCTCGACTTCAGTCCCCGCAAGAAACGCTATTTGTCGATGGTTCCGCCGGGGGGAAACTGGCGGTCTCTTCCCGAAGAAGTTGCACGCGAGTCGATGGGCAAGGCGTTCGTCGCCAAGGGGGGGCGCTCCGGCTGGTGGCGACGACTGAGCCTAGATTTGCCTTGTCCGACGATCGTGACCATGCCGAATCACGCGAGTACGTCGCTCTGCCATCCGACGGAAACACGCGCACTGACGTTGCGCGAGTGCGCTCGAATCCAAGAATTTCCGGATGAGTGGCTGTTTTCCGGATCGCCACTCGAACAGTACACCCAAGTGGGAAATGCGGTGCCGGTGCGTTTGGGCCGCGTCTGTGGAGAAGCTGTCGCGGCATTGCTCGACCAAATTCAGATGTGCGATTCTGGCCAAGTTGCCGGGGACGCGCCTCCTTGCCGAGTCGTCTATTTGAATTCTCATGTGCGAACGCGGCAGTGGTTCAAACAAGGTCAGACGTTCTTGTGGCAAGACGGCGATAGCAACGAGCACGTCAAATACGGCCCCGCCAAAACCAAGAAGAAAGTGCGTCCGCTTGGAAAGGACCGCTGATGGCACGGGGGCATGCCGGCCTTCCGAGGCCAGAACTATTGCTGCTTTCCAAGAAAGCGATTCTGAAATCGCTGCGCGACCTCGACGCTGATCGCCATGCCGTGCAACGAGTCCTCGCGATGGAAACCGACTTCCGCAAGAGGATCACCAGCCACGTCCAGTCATTGCCCCTGGCGGACGCTCGGTTCGCGAAGTTCAACACGAATCCGTTTGTTCTGTTGTTTCACGCGCTGAAAAAGGGCTTTCGGCACGTTGGCCAAATCGAAAATGACATCTTGCCAGCCAAGATTTTCTCTTCGATGGAGACTTCCGCCGGACGAATGGTGGAAACGGTCGTCTTGCCGATCTACGGCTGGCAGTGCGTCGCCAGCGGAATGCACTCGTCCGAGTCGGTGATCGACGGCAGAAAGTCGAGTCCCGACATCCTGCATCTCGCAACGCTGAAGAGCGGCCCGCGCTGCTTGAACGACGAGATGAGCGAGAACATCGCTGACGCGATCCTCGCCAACGTCGTTGATTGGGCGAGCGCAACGGGCGTTATGAAAGTCGATTTCACCTACGGCGTTCTGTACGGAACGAAGAAGCAGTCAAACAAGAAGGATTGGCACATCCTGCGAAACATCGCGGAGAAGCTACCCCCACACGAGCTCAAGGTTTCTCCGCAGGACCGTTGGAACTGCACATTTGAGAAGTCTGGTATCGTTGTCGATGTGACAATTCGTGTCGGGATG
>JAYVQJ010000085.1:0-3009 GCA_043777235.1 Planctomycetia bacterium | reverse complement strand
GTCGTTGCCGTCGCCTCCGCGAAGCACATCGTTGCCGTCGCTCCCGAAGAGCTTGTCGTTGCCGGCATCGCCTGACAGAGAGTCATCGCCGCCATTGCCGGTCAGGCTGTCGTCGTCAGTGCCGCCAAGCAACGTGTCGTTCCCCGCACCGCCGATGAGCGTGTCGCGGCCGGCACCTCCGAACACGCTGATCGCAAGCGCCGACGCCGACGCATTGACACGATCCGCTCCGGCCCCCGCGTTGATTGTGAGCGTTGCAGCGAACGAGGACTCCAACGACTGAATCGTGATGACGTCGTTCTTCGAGCCGCCGTTGATGATCAGTTCGCTCGTTGGATTCAGAAACGTCGACGCCTGACCGTCAAGAATCAATCGCGAGCGGCCGTTGCCGAGTACTCCATCATCTTGAATAACGATCGTGTGCGCGACGAGAGGATTGACATTGATCGTATACGTCTCCGGAGGAGGTATCGGTGAGCCTCCACCGCCCGTGCCGCCACCTCCACCACTTCCACTGCCTGATCCATTCAATTCCCAGCCGACATCCGCCAGCGCGGCATAGTCGAGTGCGGTGAAGAGCTTTCGTGTCCCGACGAGCAGCGTCGGGTCCATCGCGACCTCTTGGCCGCCGTCTTCCGTTCCCTCACGAAAGTGTGACGAGCCTGAGAGTCGCACATTGCCACCGAACTCCGCAGTCGCGTGGATGCCGGTAAAGAAGCCACCAGAGACTTGGCTGTCCCACGAATCCGCCGTACCGATGCCCAGCACATGTCCGAGCTCGTGCATCGCCACCGAAAGAAAGTCTTGTTGCCCGGAGCCTTGCCCGTTGGCCGACATCCCGAAGTACCAATTCGCGTCATTGTCAAACGTGATCGAACCGCCCCACACACCGAAGTCGCTCGCTGGAGTATCCATCATTCCGATCTGCCCGCGCGCGGCGACCAAGTCGAGCCACGCTTCAGACCCGGACGACGAATATCCGCCGGGACCGCCGATGCCGAGCGAACTCATGTTGCGCGATCCGACAAACACAAGCAGCGTGTTCTCAGGAATCGACTGGTTGCTCAACGTCAGCGAACCGCCGGTCGATGGATTCGTTGCCGACAGCGACCAGGTGTTGCCGCCGCTGGGAGTGATCGCCAGCAGATGATCGTCCAAACGATTACCGAGCGTCTCGCCCGCCAGCTCCAATGTCTGTCGGCGAGCGGTGTCGTCAAAGAAGTGATTCGTGTCGCGGCTGTAGTCGAACTGAATCGTGATCGTCAGCAGTTGCCGAGCTTCCAAGGTCTCCACCGCGTGCCGAGCAATTCGCTTGCTGCGTCGCACTCGGCGCAACGCCGACAGAAAAAATGCGTGACACCAAGACAAAACTCGCATGGGACTCTTCCGCCGGTAGAGATGGCTCAACGGTTATCGGCTCTCGAAACGAGTCGAGATTCCATTGGCGACCTAAGGCGGAAACAAGACGCCGCATTACCCAGTTCGCCAGTTTTGCATGATCTCGCACCGGCGGAGGATGCTGGTGTGGCATTTCTTCAACATCTCGACGGAACTACCGGGGCTGACTAATTGTCCGGTCTCAGACATGTAACCCGCAGCGTGAGCGAGGGAGTTCCGTGACATTCCCTCGCTCACGCGTCGGGTTACATAGCGGCGCACCCTTCGCAGTTTGAAACATTGGTCAGCCGTGACGGAACTACTCCCGACGTTGGATCGCAACTACAACTCGCGCATGACGCTTCTTCGCAGCCAAGCCAATCGACTGACGTTGCGGCTTTCCCGCGACCTGACTCGCAGCCTGAAGCGCGGGCATCCGTGGGTCTTCGTGGACGCGCTGCGAGAATTGCCGCCGGCTCCTCCTGGAACAGCGGCCATGCTGCTCGACAACGTCCGCGGCCGGCCGATCGCCGCCGGCTTTTATGATCCAGAAAGCTCGGTGACGTTCCGAGCTTGCCGAGTCGAAGAGCCGCTGCGTTTGAATGACGACTGGGCCGAGTCTCGATTCGAGCATGCGCTCGCATTGCGAAGCCGTTTGTTCGACGAACAGACGACTGGCTATCGCCTCTTCAACGGTGAAGGAGACGGCGTCCCCGGTCTCGTCTGCGATCGCTATGGCGACGTCGCTGTGCTCAAGCTCGACGGCCCGGCCGCAAGCGGCTTCTGGGATATCGACGGCATCGCCGCATGGCTCGTCGAGCACACGAGCATTCAATCGGTTGCCGAACGTCGCAAGCAGCGGGGCAGGGAAGGGCGGTGGCTGATCGGCGATCGCTCGCCGCTCGTCGAATTCCTCGAACACGGCGTGAAGTTCACGGCGAACGTGTTCATCGGCCAGAAGACCGGTTTCTTTCTCGATCAGCGAGAAAACCGGCGAACGATTCGAGGACTCTGCCGCGGTTCGCGTGTGCTCAACGTCTTCAGTTACACCGGCGGCTTCTCGGTGATGGCCGGAGTCGGCGGCGCGAAGCACGTCACGTCCGTTGATTCTGCCGAACCCGCGATCGCAGCGGCCGACTCGCATTGGCTACTCAACGGTTTGCCGGCCGATGCTCACGCCGGCATCGCCGTCGATGCGTTTGAGTTCCTCGAAGAGGCTCGCTTGAAACGCCGCAAGTGGGACGTCGTCATCATCGACCCTCCCGCGTTCGCGCCGTCCGAAGCGAGTGTCGCGCGCGCCGTCTCGGCCTATCGCAAACTCGCCTTCAACGGCGCGGCGATCTGCGAGCGAGGCGGATTCCTCGCACTCGCGTCCTGCTCCAGTCACATCGACTTCCAGTCGTTTCTCGAAGCCTGCGAAGAGGGCATCTCCGAAGCCCGCCGCCGAGCGACGTTGCTCGCAATGCACACGCAACCCGCCGATCACCCGACTCCGCTCGCGATGCCAGAGTTCCGCTATTTGAAGTTCGCACTGCTGCGCTGCGAGTGACCAACGTAGCCGTCATCGCTCCGCGTGACGAGCCTTATCAGTTCGACGTAGAAGCCTCAGAAACGTTCGTCATCGCTGAGTGA
>JAYVQJ010000084.1:0-3012 GCA_043777235.1 Planctomycetia bacterium | reverse complement strand
CGGCGTAGCGGTAGGTCAGCTTCGTGTGGCCGAAACCGAGCGGTCGCACCATTGTGGCGTGCAATTGGACTTTGTCTTTGAGGGCGTCGTCTTCGTCGCTGATCGGAATCTCGAAGCTTCTGCCAGAAGAGACTTCGATTGGGGAATTCGACGATTAGGGCGCGGGCGGTTACAGGAACGTGTAGCCTGTCGGCAGCTTGACGGTTTTCAAGGACGAGACGTTGCCGACGACTTCTTGCAAGGCCGATTGCAGGTCGCGGGCACCGAAGTCTTTGAGCTGCTGCGTGAGTTGAGCAATCACCTCGTCGGTGGCACCGATGCCGGTCGGAGCTTCCAGGATGAGGTTCATCATGCCGCGAGTTTTTCCGGAATGTCCGACAGCTTCAAGGAAATGGTCTCCTCGATTCCCGCCGCGTTCTTGACTTTCATGTTGCGGTAGCCGCCTGGTGGTTTATCAGGACGCCGTTACGGATTTCGAAATAATCGCGGATGCCTTTTTGGGCTTGAGCGGCCGGATCGTGCTCGTAGAAGCGAATTTTCTCGCGCCACATCAAAGCAAAACCGTCCGGGTCTTTGAGCAATGCCTTGCCATTCTTCGCCACCAGCACATTGGCGTACGTCTCCTTCGGGAGCGGCTTGGTGCCGACAGGAATCTCGTTGACGTATTCTCGATAGAGCTCGGTCAATTGATCGGAATTGGCTTCGATGTGGTAGCGATCCGTGAACAAGATTGTGAGCCTCACCCACGGCGCGGTCGAAGAGCAGTCCCTCCCGCAGTATCAACCGCAATTTGGAAGGAGTCATACAGGGAGGCGGCAGCTCCGTCGATCTTGCTCTTCGCGCTGGCCAAAGTTCGCTTCGCGGCGTCCGTCGCACCTTTGAGGATTTCCGGACCGTCCCAAGTGGCGACGACGGCCGTGTTGTCGCCGGGGTCGTAATCTAAAGTGTGAACCGCGCCAGGATCGGCGACGGCGATCATGTAGCGACCGTTGAGACTCGGGAGCTTGTCGCGGACATCCACGGTGCCGCTTTGGTGCGAGTTGTTGATGGTTTGCGGACTGCCAATCGGCGTGTCGGTGCCGTCGTAGACTTTGTCCGCGGACACATACACTTTGATCAAATAGCGATCCGACTCGCCGAGTGTGTCGCCGTCGGCACCGTTCTTGGCGGCGGAAACGCCTGCTTTCTTTGCGGCCGCCAGCGCGGCGGCGTTGATCGCCAGCTTCGTCACCAACGCCGTGCTGAACTTGATTTGGCCATTGATGTACTTCGCCGTCAGCCGCACGTCGGGCGGCGTTTCGACGACTTTGATCCGATCTGCGGCATCGGCACCAATTCCGCGCTGAGGATCAAGGACCGCGAGCAAGTATGGCAACTTCGGATCGTCGGCCGGCGGGTTGAACGTGATGTCCTGCTTGCCGGCGGTGGCCAGCGTTTGGCTTCCCACGAGCTTGCCCAAATTGCCTTCGTACGTCGCGTTCGCCGAGCGAAACAGCCCGATCACATACGGCGTCTCGTCTCCTGCCGACGTGGTCGTGACCTGCACCTTGTCTCTGCTGCCGAGGTAATGGGCATCCTTCAACAAGACCGTACCACCGCGAGCCACGGCCACGTTGTTCTTCTCATTGTCCTCTTTGACCTTGTTCTCGGGATCGGCCACGACGATGAGCTGCGGTTTCGCCGGGTCCGTCTTGTAGTTGTCCGGCAGCGACAGTACCGCATGACCCGCCTGACCATTGGCCGGATCCACGATGAGGCTCGTCACCAACTTGTCGGTCGACTGATACGCCGTGTCGAGCGATTGATACACGCCGATCGTGAACGGTCCGGTATTTCCCGCAGACGCAAAATCAACCCCGACCGCCTTCCCGCTCCGAACGGCGTTGGCGATCGCGATGTCCTTTTTCCCGCCTCCCACGACTTGCACGTTGTTCTTCTCATCGGTTTCGATGATCTTGTTCGCGGGATCGGCCACGACCAAAAGATACGACTGGGCCGGATCGAACTTGGCGTTGTCCGGCAGTGAGAGGCTATCCGAGAAGGTCTGATGCTGTCATGCGGCTACGGTTGCGAGAGTTACGTTGGAAGCGCGGTAGTTGAAGGTCACGAGTCCATCGCTGGGTGCGAGTCGGTGGAGCATGAGATGAATGGCACTGATTTGGAGCATCGCTTCCGCCGAAGCCGTGGTCCGTTCGTAATCCTTGCTGTTCCGGTGCGAGCGACCATTCCAAGCATTCGTGCGTTCCACGACCCAGCGTTTGCGAATCACACTGAAACCCTTCGTGCCTGCGGGCGGCGATTGCACTTCGATGGTCCACTGCGGCCGATGTTTGGCCAGCCAAGCGTTCAACGAGTGATTGTGGTATTTGTTGTCGCCGAAGATCACCGTCAAGCGCGGCAACTCCTCGGCGGTCACGCGCGACAGCAGTTGTGGTGCGGCGGTTCCATCATCCAGATTCGCGCCGGTGACGACGACCGCCAACAACAGTCCCAGCGTATCCACCAGCAAATGCCGCTTGCGGCCTGTGATCTTTTTGCCGCCGTCGTAGCCGCGCTGTTCCCCGCCGACTTCCGTGGTCTTGACGGACTGCGTGTCGATGCACGCGGCGCTGGGTGTCGGCTCGCGTTCTTCCTGGATTCGGACTTGAACTCGTAGCGACGTGAGCATCGCGGTCAGCGTGCCGTCATCACGCCACAAGGCAAAGTATTCGTAAACCGTGCTCTTGGGCAGCAAGTCGTGAGGCAACATCTCCCACTGGCAGCCCGTCCGATTGAGGTACAGAATCGAATTCAACACTTCGCGCAAATTCACTCCGCGCGGCCGACCTCCGGGCTTCGCGGGGGGAATCAGTGGCTCGATCAGAGCCCATTGCTCGTCCGACAAGTCGGTCGGATACTCCTTCCTGGACACCCTCGGTTCATCCGTCATAGCTTGGCACTCCTTTGCTCGATGACGGCTTAAAGATAGATCTTTCCCCCGGTTAACTCACCACGACTTCTCGGATAGCCTCT
>JAYVQJ010000083.1:0-11812 GCA_043777235.1 Planctomycetia bacterium | reverse complement strand
CGGTCACGCTGGTCGATCTCGATCCGGGCATGACGTCACTGGCCGATCGCTTCCCGCCGCTCGCCGAACTGAGCCGCTCGTCGCTGAAAGACCCGCGCGTCACGATCATCAACGAAGACGCGTTCCTGTGGGTGGGACGAGAAACAGACATTAGCCGGAACGCGCTAGCGTCCGGTTCCGATCACGAAGAACCGGACGCTAGCGCGGTCCGGCGGATCGAACGATTCGACACCGCGATCATCGACTTTCCCGATCCCGGCACGTTCTCGGTCGGCAAGCTTTACTCGTCCCGTTTCTATCGAATGCTGCGTGAGCGGCTGACGGCCGATGCCGTCATCAGCGTGCAATGCACATCGCCGCTGGTCGCTCCGAGATCGTACTGGTGCATCGTGAAGACACTTGAATCGGTCGGCTTCGACGTTCGACCGTATCACGCCGCCGTGCCGACGTTCGGCGAGTGGGGTTTCGTGCTGGCGTCTGCCGCACCGTTGCCAGAAACATTGAGCTTGTCGCCCGATCTGATTGGGCCGTCGCGGTTCCTGACCGATCGCGTCTTGAACAGCCTGTTCGATCTGCCTCCCGATCTCGCTCGCGTCGAGGCGGAGGTCAATCAACTCAACAATCAAGTGCTCGTGCATTACTACGACCAAGAGTGGGGAGCGATGAAGTGAACCCTGGAGTGCGGTGGCTCGACACCGCCCTCCATTCAGGAATCGCGACGTTTCGATTCGCGAAGACCGCTCAAATGATTGCCGACTCTCGATTCGTCAGTCTTGAGAAAGTGGTCAGCGTTTTGGTGCTTGAAGGGAGGGCTGCGTCGAGCCGCAGCACTCCAGGGAAATACGATGTTGCTCACTCGCCGCGAATTGATCGTCACGCTGCTGGGTACTCCAGCGTTGCTGTCGGCAGGTTGTTCGTCATCGCCCCACCTGCCACCGGCTGGCGAATTGCTTGGCCAGTCGGTCGGGATCGGGCATCGGCTGCGAGATGGCTTTCGACCGCAACCAAATGCCGATCAATGGCAAGACGTTGGCGTCGTCATCGTTGGTGGCGGGGTCGCGGGTCTGTCTGCGGCGCGGCGACTGAAGCAAAACGGCTGCGAGGATTTCGTTGTCCTCGAATTAGAATCGCAGCCGGGAGGCACATCGCGATCGGGCCGCTGCGAACTCACGCCGTTTCCGTGGGGGGCTCACTACTTACCGGTTCCGTTGGCTCACAACCGCGAGTTGATTCGGTTGCTCGACGAGATGGGTGTCGTCGAATCGCTGAGCGACGATGGATCGCCGATCATTGCCGAACAGTTCTTGTGCCGCGATCCCGATGAGCGGGTGTTCGTGAATGGCGAATGGATCGAGGGCCTGTATCCCGCGCTGGGTGCGACGGACGACGACCTCGCGCAACTTGCTGCGTTTCGGAAAGAGATTGATCGGTGGTGCGAGTGGCGCGATTCGATGGGCCGTCGAGCATTCTCGATCCCGATTCGTCAGGCGTCGAACGATGCGGAAGTTTTGGAACTCGACAAGCTCACGATGTCCGAGTGGCTGCGGCAACACGGTTGGACGTCCAAGCGATTGCACTGGCTCGTCGATTACAGTTGCCGCGACGACTACGGCCTGACCGCCGAGCAAACCAGCGCGTGGGCCGGAGTGCTGTACTTCGCCGCTCGGTTGAAAGGGCCGGGGGATGAGCATCAACCGCTAATGACTTGGCCGGATGGAAACGGCCGGATCGTCGAACACTTGGCCTCGCACGCGGGAACACGATTGAGGACCGGCATCGCGGTGACGCAAATCCGGCGCAGCCAATCTCGCCAGAGATTGGGCGAGGTTCGCGACGACGCCCCAATCTCTGGCGAGATTGGCTACGAAGTTCTTGCCTTTGACACCGCGTCCGAGCAGCCGCTCGGTTTTCGTGCGAATCGTGTCATCTTCGCCGCGCCGCAGTTTCTCGCGCCGCGTCTTATCGACGGGTTTGCGGAACGAACCGATCGTCGCGCCGACTCGTTTGAATACGGCTCATGGCTGGTCGCGAATGTGCATCTCAGCCGTCGTCCACGCGAGTCGAGCTTTCCACTGAGTTGGGACAACGTGATTCACGAGAGCCGCTCGCTGGGATATGTCGTCGCGACGCATCAATCGGGGAACGATCACGGACCGACGGTGCTGACGTGGTATCACCCGCTCTGCGACGACGATGCAAAGGCCGCTCGAAAACAATTACTCGCAGCGAAGTGGGCGGACTTGGCCGAGGTGGTCCTCACCGATCTCGAACGCCCGCACCCGGAGATTCGCGAACTGGTCACTCGGCTGGATGTCTTCCGCTGGGGACACGCGATGATCCGCCCTCGCCCCGGTTTCATCACCAGCAACGCACGCCGCGAAGCCGCGAAACCCGACGGCCGCATTCATTTTGCCAACACCGATCTCAGCGGCATCGCACTGTTTGAAGAAGCCTTCGACCACGGCCTGCGCGCCGCCGACGAAGTGCTGGCTGTACAATCCGGATGAACTGGCGAAAGAGGATCAGGACAAAATCAACAAAACAATTTCGCGACTTCGACAACTTTTGCTCACCATTTTTTGCTTGCGGCCGTTTTTCTCCTTCGCGATCTTTGCGACCTTCTGTTCAAAAACAGGATTTTTAGGTTTGAACAGAAGCTCGCGAAGGTCGCAAAGGGGGGCATGAATTCCCGCACCTTCATTCCGCGACGACACGCGCGCAACAATCACATGTGTTTCGGATCAAAACGCGGACCTCTATCTCCTCGCATGTACCCCTGGCTGTTCAACGCGAAGACCGATCTGCTGGCGTTCGGCGGCAGCGCGGCGGTGGCGTTGCTGTTGGTTGTGGTTGGGTGGCCGTTGGGTTGGCTTGAACGGGACACGCCAGATTGGTTGTGGATCGCGTCGGTGCTGTTGGTTGATGTCGCTCACGTCTACGCGACCGGTTTTCGCGTGTACTTCGATCGAGCGGAGTTGCGGCGGAGAGCCTGGCTGTATTGGCTGGTGCCGCTACTGGCGTTTGTGATCGGAGCCGCGTTGTATTCGGAAGGCTCGCGTCTGTTTTGGCGAACGCTGGCTTACGTTGCCGTCTTCCATTTTGTCCGTCAGCAATACGGCTGGGTCGCTCTCTACCGGGCGAAAGCCAGCGAGCATGATCGGCTCGGCAAAGTGATCGACACCGTGGCGATTTATCTGGCGACGATTTATCCGTTGGTCTTCTGGCACGCGCATCCGCGCCGATTCTCGTGGTTCGTGCCGAAGGAGTTTGTCACGCTGCCGGTGCTGGCCGAGCGAGTGTTGGCTCCGATCTATTGGGGATCGCTGGCCCTGTATGCCGCGTACTCGACGTACCGGGCGATCTGGCAGCGACGATTCAATCCGGGGAAAGACCTGGTCGTGGCAACGACGGCGCTCTGTTGGTACGTCGGGATCGTCGGGCTGAACTCGGACTATGCCTTCACGGTGACGAACGTGATCACACACGGAGTGCCGTACATGGTGCTGGTGGGTTGGTTCCAGAGTGCTCCGGCAACCGAATCATCGGCGTCCGTCGCTACGCGCCCATCGAGATGGCGTTGGTTGCGGTTCGTGGGATTGCTGTGGCTGCTGGCCTATGCCGAGGAACTGCTTTGGGACTGTGGCGTGTGGCATGAGCGATCGTGGTTGTTCGGCTCCGCGTGGAACATTGGCGATTGGGATCATCTGCTGGTGCCACTGCTGACTGTGCCGCAGATCACGCATTACGTGTTGGATGGCTTCATTTGGCGCAGACGATCGAACCAAGACGTCGGCGAGTTTGTGGCAGCGGGTCTCGTGCCGAAGTAGGGTGGGTCGAGTCATCGCGACCCACCACAACAGAGAGGTAGTGTCCTAATTTGTAGGCCGACTTCGCCGAAGTCGGCTATTTCCGACGTCGGCGACGTCGGGCTACATTGAAAATAGGCCCCACCGCAACAGAGACAATGGTGGGTCTCGATGACTCGACCCACCCTACGATTTGCGATTCAATCCTCCGCCTCAGAGTTTTGTTCCATGAAAATGCTTGGCGAAGGAGATCGAGAATGACGGGCAACAGACTCGCGGTTTGGCGAGCGGCAGCGGTTACGGTCATCGGGATGTGTTTCGTTTGTCGCGGTGACGACATTCCCGCGCCGAAGAACACGCAGGAGATCACGACGCCGCTGCTGACTCCGCAAGAAGCGTTGGCACAGATGAAGGTTCCGGAAGGGTTCCGTGTCGAACTGTTCGCTCACGAGCCGGACGTGCAACAGCCAATCTCGATCACGACCGACGAACGGGGTCGGTTGTGGGTCGCCGAGAACTACACCTATGCCGAAAGCAAATTGAACTTCGATCCCGATCAGCGCGATCGGATCGTGATTCTTGAGGATACGAACGGCGACGGGAAATCGGACAAGCGAACGGTCTTTGCCAGCGGAATTAACAAGCTGACGAGCGTCGAAGTTGGCTTCGGTGGCGTGTGGGCGTTGGCGGCTCCGAACTTGTTGTTCTTTCCAGACAAAGACCACAACGACAAACCGGACGGGCCGCCGATCGTGGTGCTCGACGGTTGGGATGAGAACGCGGTGCGGCACAACATCGTCAACGGGCTGAAGTGGGGACCGGATGGTTGGCTGTATGGTCGGCACGGCATCCTCGCGACGTCGGTCGTCGGTGCTCCCGGCGCGAGCGAATCGCAGCGGACGAAAATCAACTGCGGTGTTTGGCGATATCACCCGACCAAGAAAATCTTCGAGGCGGTTGCTCACGGCACAACGAATCCTTGGGGCTTCGACTTCGATCAGCACGGCGAGATGTTTCTGATCAACACGGTCATCGGCCATCTTTGGCATGTCGTCCCAAACGCGCATTGGCGGCGGATGTACGGGACGCACTTCAACCCGTACCTGTTCGACGTCATGGAACAAACCGCCGACCACTTTCACTGGGACACGAAAGAAGCTTGGAGCGATATCCGCAAGCTGGGAGTGACCGACACGACGTCGGCAGCCGGCGGCGGTCATGCGCACTTGGGGTTGATGATCTATCAGGGAGACAACTGGCCGAAGCCGTATCGCGGTAAGGTCTTCACGGTGAACCTGCACGGCCGGCGATTGAATGTCGATCGGTTGGAACGTCACGAGGCGGGATTCGTCGCGAAGCACGAGTCCGATTTCATGTCGACCGGCGATCCGTGGTTTCGCGCGATCGACCTCATTAGCGGCCCGGACGGCGGCGTGTATCTCGCCGACTGGTCGGACATCGGCGAGTGTCACGAGAACGACGGTGTGCATCGGACCTCGGGGCGCATCTTCAAGATCACTTACGGCACGCAGAAGGCGACGAAGAGCCTCGACCTCGCGTCGCTGTCCAATGACCAACTGATCCGCATGCAGTCTCACGAAAATGATTGGTGGGTCCGGCAATCTCGTCGGCTGTTGCAGGAACGAGCCGCCGAGGGCCGTCTGACCGACAAAGATCGGCTGACGCTGCATTCATTTTTTGGAGTCGATGCCGATCGTACAAAGACGCTTCGCGCCTTGTGGGTGCTCAATGCGTGCGGTGCGGCCGATGAGCATTTCCTGCAATCACAACTGCAACACAATTTTGATCGCGTCCGTGCTTGGGCTGTCCGACTGCTGTGTGACATGGGCGAACTTTCGGAATCGAGCGTCTCGCAACTCGAAGCGTTGGCCGCCCGTGAAACGTCGGGACTGGTGCAGCTTTATCTGGCGTCGGCGCTACCGCGCATCCCGGTGGCTCAGCGCTGGAAATTGGCGGCGGCTCTGACTGCTCGCGACGAGTTCGAGCACGACAACATGCTGCCGTTGCTGATTTGGTACGGCGTCGAACCTTCCGTGGGACGTGATCCGGTTCGCGCGGTGAAGTTCATCGAGACTTGCCAGATGGAACGAGTTCGTCAGTTCGCCGCGCGACGCATCACGCTCGAATTAGATCGTCAGCCCGGCGCGATCGAAACGCTTTTGGAGTTGGCCGCGAAATCGGATGAGCCGATTCGGCACGACATTTTGCTCGGCATGTCTCAAGCGATGAGCGGTTGGACGAAGGTCACACCGCCGAAGGCTTGGGCTGCGGTTGCGGAGTTGGCTTCGAAGAGTGAATCGAACGACCTGAAGACACTCGCTCGCGAACTGTCGGTCGTCTTCGGTGACGGCCGGGCGATGGACGAACTCAGGGCACTCATCACGAATGGCGGAGCGGACGTGTCGGCTCGGCAGCAAGCGTTGCGGACGCTCGTGACCGCGAAGCCTGAAGGATTGGTGACGTTGCTGCACAAGCTGCTCGACGACCGTGAGTTGATCGTCGAAGCGATTCGCGGTCTCGCGACGGTCGATCATGCCGAGACGCCGAAGCGAGTGCTCGACCGCTTTGCTCGGCTCACGCCGGAAGGCAAGTTGATCGCGATCAGCACGCTCGTCTCGCGGCCGAACTACGCGAGGGAACTGTTGAACGCGGTTGCCGCCGAGCAGATTTCGCGTCGAGAAATCTCGGCGTTTCACGCTCGACAGATTCTGAGCTTCGGTAACGACGAGTTGACGAAACAGCTCGCTCAAGTTTGGGGAGAAGTCCGTTCGAGCAGCGCCGAGAAGCAGCAACTCGCGGCGAAGTGGAAATCGTCGCTGACTCCGGAAAGCCTAAAGACCGCGAAGCTCAGCGATGGCCGGGCGTTGTTCGCCAAGAGCTGCGCGAACTGTCACGTCCTCTTCGGGAGCGGCAAGTCGGCTGGGCCTGATCTGACCGGAGGCAACCGTCGCAATCTCGACTATTTGTTGGAGAACATTCTCGATCCGAGCGCGACGGTCGCGGCCGACTTTCGCATGACGGTCTTCGAGATGAAGGACGGCCGGATCATCAACGGCGTCGTCGTCGAGAAGTCCGAGAAGACGCTGACGGTCCAAACGCAAACCGACCGCATCACGATCCAACGAACGGACATCGAAGAACAAAAGACCTCGACGCTGTCGCTGATGCCGGACGGGCTGTTTCAGAATCTGACCGAGGATCAAGTGCGTGATCTGATCGCGTATTTGATGTCGCCGGATCAGGTGCCGTTGCCGAGTCCGTAGGCTGCGTTACGTAGACCGGTCACTCCGTGACCGGAAAATGCGAGTCACGGAGTGACTCGCCTACGTTTTGCGGCACGTCCACTCAGCTACACCACTGCAATGTCGTTTGAGGAATCGGGTTGTTGAATGGGCGGTGTTCGGCGCGGGACTCTTTCAGTTCCTTCTTCAACTGGTGATACCAGCGAGCCGGCTTGTCGGCGTCGTTGATGAGGATCAGTTGGGGGTCTTCGTTCAAGCCTTGCTGCTGCTTGTCGACGACGTCTCGGTCTTGCTCGATGAACTGGCGGACGAACGGGCGGATGATCGGACGAGCCAGCGTCAGCCACGGGATCGTCCAATAAAAGATTTGATGCAGCTCGACCTGCGTGTCGGTCAGCGGAGTGAGCGTCGTCAGTCCGACGATGCGGTGCTTGCCGGCGACGATGTGTTCGATGCGGGTGCTGGGAAGTTCGAAACGAATCTCCGTCGAGACTTCGCCGAAGACTTTGTACGCCTTCGAATTTGACGACGGGCGATGGCGGACCATCGTGAAGCCGAGATGTGACGGTGCGAACTCTTTCGACTTTTCGTGCATCGACTTTTTCGATCGCCACCACCACGACCGATGCACGAACGGGCCGTGAGCCGGGTCCATCAGGCCGACGACCGCATGGTCGATTGAGCAGGGGAAAATGCTCCGTTCCACAAGCCGCTGGTGAGTGGCCTCGACGTCCGGAATTACGAGAATTTCCGGCAGTGGATCGGGAAGCGAAAGCTCGTCGGCCGGCATGAAGACCCAGATGTTGCCCTGCACTTCACGGCACGGATAACGCCGCACGAGGACTCGGCCGAGATCGAACTTCTGCGACGGCAGCAACGAAGGAATGTGCGTGCAAGCTCCGGCGCAGTTGAATCGCCAGCCGTGATAACAGCACTCGATTTCGTGGCCGTCGAATTGGCCGTGACTGAGCGGGATGCCTCGGTGCGGGCAGATGTCTCGCATCGCGAAAACTTCGCCGTTGGCATCGCGGCCCAGCAGCAGCGACTGGCCGAGCAGAATCTTGCCGAGGGTTTGGCCCCGCTGGAGTTCCTTCCCAGGGATCGCCATGTACCAGAGATCGCGCAGAATCTCCGATTCGATTGCCGAAGTCATGCTGGCCTCCTCTGCCACGCAAGACGGAGTCCAAACATCCGGTGCTCGGCGATCCGTCAGCGGCGATTATGCAAACTCTGATCGCGAGCGTCGATTCGGCCGCTGAGAATTCTTGATCGCGAATCCGAGAGCGGTGACAGTGGCCGAAATAAAATAACCCGAAACGTGAGCGAGGGCGTCGTCAGGGTCGTCCTCGCTCGCGCTTCGGGTTGCTGCGCGGCAATGCGATCTGATGACAACTACGGCAAGTTCAGCCAATGCGGCCATTCCGGCAACGCGCGGCAGTAGGTGTGGAGTTCCGCCAGTAGCGGGAGCAGTAACCACCAGACGGCTCGACACACCTCGTTGTGCATCGGATGCGGAATCAACGCTAAGGGTGGCGAATAGATGGTGCCCCTGCGTGGCAGCCAACGCGGGATGCTGACGCAGTAATTGACATAGTCTGCTCCAAGCGTTTGTCGCAGGTGATTCTCCTCCAACGGAACGACCGCCACGCAGTAGTACGCAATGACGACGAGTGTGGCCACCGCGAAGGTCGGACTTTTCAAAAAACAAGCGATCGAGAGAATCATCAGAAACGTGCCGACATACAACGGATTGCGAGACAGGCTGTATGGCCCGTAGCAGATGACTTCGAGAGATTTCCTTCCACCGATGAATCGCGTCGCCCAGAAGCGGAGGCTCAGGCCGCCGAAGAACATCAGCCAGCCGAAGTAGTCTGTGAGAATCGCCAACAACGAACCGTTCTGAAGAAACGGAGGCGACAATCCAGCTCCCACCCAGGCGACCAAGAGCACCACCAATGTCAGGTGCATTCGCCAGCGATAACAGAACATCAAACTGAGAGTCGGTGTCGTGGTCTCGGGCTCTCGTCCAGAATCCGACGGGGCACTCGAAGAGTCTTCCATTCCCTGCCTTGTTGCCGATTTGAGGGGTGGAGAGGCAGAGCGTGCGCCGCACCCGCCTATGGGGAGTGTGGCGATTGGAGCGTCGTTGGCTTGACGCATCGGTCCACCTTCCATTGGCTTCACTCTACCTTCCGTGAACAACGAGCACTCGAGCGGCGATTAGAGGATGGTAACGCACCGCTGAATTCACGAGAAGAGGCGGCACTGGATGAAGAAAGTCTCATCAAATTTCTGGAGGTATCGAATACGGCGGAGCACTTTGGAGATAACACTCGTTCCCATGCTCCGCGTGGGAACAGCATTCCGCGCTCTGTGGCTCGCATGCACGCAATCCCTATTGTCTCTCGAAAGAACAACGACAGATCAAGACGCGGAGTGTAGGAACGAGGATTGGCTGACGACTCAGTCCATGGACTCACGTCCGAACCGCGCATACAGCGGCGGGAGCACGAACAGGTTCAGCAGCGTGGACGAGCAAAGCCCGCCAAGGATCACGACGGCGAGTGGGTATTCGATTTCGTGACCTGGGCGATTGCCGTTGATCACCAGCGGCAACAGAGCGAGCCCCGTTGCCAGCGCCGTCATCAGGATGGGAGCGAGTCGCTCTTCGGCACCGCGCAGGACCAGCGGCAGGCCGAACGGCTCACCTTCGACTTCCTGGAGATGGCGGTAATGGCTGACCAGCATGATGCCGTTGCGGGCCGCGATGCCCAGGACCGTGACGAAGCCGACCAACGAACCGAGCGACAGCACGCCGCCGCTCAGTAGCACGCCGACCACACCGCCGATCAGCGCGAACGGAATCGTCAGCGCGACCAACGCAGTCAGTCGCCACGATTGGAAGTCGACGTACAACAACAGCACGATGCCGACCAGTGCCAACCCCGCCAGCCCGGCGAGACGCTGCAGCGACTCTTGCCGAGCGGCGAATTCTCCGAGGAACTCCGGGTGATACTCGCGATCGAAGGCCAGCTCGCGAACTTTTGCTTCGATCTCGGCGGCGACAGCTCCCAAGTCACGGTCGCCGACGTTACAGGTGATATCGAGCCGCCGTGAAGCCGCTTCCCGTTTGATTTCGTTGGGCATGGGGATCACGGAGACATCGGCCACGTCACCCAATCGAATCAGCGCACCGGACGGAGATTGCAGCGCAAGCTCTCGCAGCGCGGCCAGATCAGTGCGTAATCGAGGGACACCCCAGACGACGACGTCGAATCGCTTCTGACCTTCGTAGACCTCGCCGACTTTGCTGCCGCGCAACAACGTCGTCGTCGCACGACGCACATGACCGGCGGTCAAACCGAATCGCTCGGCCAGCTCCGGTCGCGTCCGTACGAGAATTTGAGGGACCAAGGATTGCGGCTCGACTTTCAGATCCTTCACGCCGTTGACTTTGTTCATGACCTCTTCGACTTCTTTGGCCTTCGATCGCAAGCGGGCCAAGTCGGGGCCGAACAGCCGCACCACGATGCTCGCGCTGGCACCAGACAGCACCTCTTTGCTGCGTTCCTTCAAATACGTTTGCACGTCGCAGGACATGCCGGGGTAGCCGTCCATCGCGGCCTGAATGCGGGCGACGGTCGAGGCGTAATCGACCTTGTCGTCGATGCTGATCCACAGTTCGGTGAAGTTCGGGCCGTAGACTTCGTCGGCGACCTCGGCTCGGCCGATGTGCGAGCCGAAGTTTCGCACGCCGGGAATAGCTCGCAGTTCGCGACTGGCCAGTACGGTCATGCGGTCCATTGCCTCGATCGAGGTTCCTGGGCGCTCCAAGAAGTGCATGAGGAAATCGGTCTCTTGGAATTCCGGCAAGAACTCTCGGCCCAAGCGAGTCGTGGCGGCTCCCGCCAACACAAATGCCGCGAGCAGCACGACGACGCTCAGCCCCGGACGACCGACAAATTTGGGCAGCAAGGCACCGTACACACGGCGCAGTCCGTGTGAAATCGGCGCTTCGGCTCGATGACTGGCTCGCCCGGCCAACAGGATCAGCGATAGCGCGGGAGTGACGATCAACGCGACCAGCAACGACGCCAGAATCGCCAGGATGTAGGCCAGCGCGAGCGGTCGGAAGAACGAACCCGCGATGCCGTCCAAAAAGAACACCGGCAGGAACACCAGCATCACGATCAAGCTGGCGTAGACCACCGCGCTGCGAACCTCCAACGACGCCGCGAGCACGATCTGAAACGGCGATTCGGTCGAGCCTGTCGCGCGCGCCAGCCTCAGCCGCCGCACGATGTTCTCGACGTCGATGATCGCGTCGTCCACGACTTCGCCCAGAGCGATCACCAAGCCGGCCAGCACCATTGTGTTGATCGTCGCTCCGCACAGCGTCAGCACGACGACGGCCGCCATCAGCGATAGCGGAATCGCCGTCAGACTGATCAGCGCTGTGCGCCAGTCGAAGAGGAACACAATCAGAATCACGACGACCAGTCCGCAGCCGATCAACAGCGCGTGGCTGAGATTATTGAGCGCTCGCTCGATGAATGTCGCTGGGCGAAAGATGGTCGCATCCACGTCGACGTCGCCCAGACCCGGACGCAGTGCGTCGAGCGCCACCTCAATGCGACGAGTGACTTCCAGCGTGTTCCCTTCCGGCTGTTTCTCGACGATCAACAACAATCCCGGCCCGTCGTTGATGATCGCGTCGCCGATCGGCGGCGGCGATCCGATGAC
>JAYVQJ010000082.1:0-3014 GCA_043777235.1 Planctomycetia bacterium | reverse complement strand
TGGTCTGGGCTCCGTATCGCGGCGATCCGGAGAAGACGATGACCTACACCTACATCGACGGCCGAGACGTCGCCTTCTATCGCAGCGCGAACTGGGACGGCTACGGCAGCGCTCGACCGTCATCAGGTCCGAAGACCGCCAAGCGACTGATGGAATTCGTCAGTCGGGCCGTTGCCGGCACGGCCTATTCGATCGACGAACTGCGCATCTCGAAGGTCGCACGTTACGCTGATCTGCAAGTTGAATACGGGCCGCAACAGACCTTCAATCCTGTCCGCTTCAACCCGCCGACAGTTCCGTTCCAACCCGATCCTCAAACCCTGTTGTTGATGCACTTCGACGACGACCTGAAGGCCACCGTGCCAGAACAATTGTCGGACGCTCGGTTGAGCGAATGACACAATAACCCGAAGCGTCAGCGAGGTCGGGCGATTCACTGAGCGTCGATCACAAAAATCGTTGTCGCACAGAGCGTTCGCCCTCGCTAACGCTTCGGGTTACTTTGAACGCGGTGCAAAATGTTGACCGGACCTGAAATTGAAGCTGTCTTTGCGGACATGGGGATCACGCACGTTGTGTGGATTCCCGATACCGCGACTGGTCCGTGGGAAGCGGCTTTGGCCAGCTCGTCACGACTGCGGCTCATTCGTGTCTGTCGAGAAGGGGAAGCGTGGCCGCTGGCGGCGGGACTGTATTTGGGAGGTCAGTCGCCATTAGTGGTGATGCAGACGACCGGGTTGTTTGAATCAGGGGACGCGCTGCGGAATGTGCTGTTTGATTTGAAACTGCCGATTTACTCGCTGATCGGCGTTCGCAATTGGTTGGTGCCGAACTCGCGCGACACGGCCAAGACATTTGCCGAACCGATCTTGCGAGCCTGGAATCTCGACTGTCAGTGGATCTCGACTCCGACGGACAAGCCAAAGCTCGCGGAGCATTATCGCCGCTGCCAGTTGGCGGGTGTTCCCGGCGTCGCGCTGCTTGCGGAAGGAGCACCGTGATGGGCGTGTTGGAAGACAAGGTCATTCCGGTCGTGGACGCGCTGCAAGTGTTAGTGGATCTCTGCGGCGACGATCAGATCGTCGTGACCAACCAAGGTTCGGCACGGATCTGGCCGAAGCTCCGCCGTCGGGCGCTCGACTTTCATTACAACCCGTCGACGATGAGCGGTGCGATCCCGCTGGCGCTGGGCTTGGCGTTGGCTCAGCCGCAACGCGAGGTGCTGGCGATCTCTGGTGACGGCTCGTTGCTCATGAGTTTGGGATCGTTGGTCACCGTTGTCGGCAGCGGCGCAACCAATCTGACGGTCGTGTTGCTCGATAACGGACTCTACGAAGTCACCGGCGGTCAGGAGACACCGGCAGCACGCGCTGCTGTGGATTACGCCGGTCTCTCGCGAGCCGCCGGTTTTCCTTCGACCGCTGAATTTCGCGACTTGGTCGATTGGCAGAATCGAGCGGCGGGCGTCCTCGCAATGCCCGGCCCGCGATTCATTCGATTGTCCGTCGGTGCTGCGCCACGCGAATACTTAGCCGGCAGTACGCCGCCGTTGACCGAACAACTCTCAGAACTTCAAAGGTCATTGCACCACACGCCGTAGGTCATCGCCCCGAAGCCCATCTTCGCGGCCTTTGCGCCCTTCTGTTCCAAACAAAATCGGTTTTGAACAGAAGGACGCAAAGAACGCGAAGGTCAGAACCTGTCCAATAACGATTCCGTCAAATCAGCCGGCACGCGCTAGCGTCCGGTTCGTAAGCCCATCGACATTCCGAACCGGACGCTAGCGCGTTCCGGCTGATTGAAGCTCTCGACAAATCACGGTCTTGTTCTTGGACAGATCCTAAGGATGTGACACGATGAATGAACTCAAAACGATCCGACTCGGTTTCGTCGGTGCTGGTGGCATTTGCGAGCAGCGGCATCTGCCCAACCTTGTGAAGATGCCGGGGGTGGAACTGATCGCCGTCTGCAACCGCTCATCGGAAAGCAGCCGTCGTGTTCAAGAGAAATGGGGCTTCGCTCGGATCGCCGATGACTGGCGGCAGATTATTGCTGCGGACGACATCGACGCGGTCTTCATCGGCACATGGCCCTATCTGCACTGCGAGCTTTCGCTGGCAGCACTCGCGGCCGGCAAACACGTCTTCTGTCAGGCTCGGATGTGCATGGATTGGTCCGAAGCTCAGCGAATGGTTGCCGCCGCCAACGCTCATCCCCAGCAAGTGACGATGGTCTGTCCGTCACCGTTTCGAGTTCGTTGGGAGCGAACCGTTCGCGGGTTACTCGCCTCCGAACGGTTCGGGCGGCTGTTGTCCGTGACGGTGACGTCGACAACCTCCGCCAATCGCGACCCGCAGCAAATCACTTGGCGAGAACGTCGCGAGTTGTCTGGTCTCAACATTCTGCAAGTCGGCATCTACGCCGAAACTTTGAATGCGTGGTGCGGCGACTACGAATCATTGACCGCCACCACCGCGACACCAAATCACAAATTCGACGAGCAAGGCCGGTCAGTTGAGATCCACATTCCGCAGACCGTGTCGATCGCCGGGATGCTCGGCGGTGGGATTCTCTGTAGCGAGTTTCACACCGGACTCGCCGCCGGCCACGAGCAAGCCGAGGTCGTGCTTTACGGTTCCGCCGCGACTTGCCGAGTCGATCTGCTGGCCCAACAAGTCGTGCTGTTTCCGGAATCGTCCTCTTCAAAGGACGGTGAAGTCATCGACTCAGTTGGTGATGAGTGGCAAGTCGAATCCGAGTTTCTCGCCGCCGTCCGCGCAGGCAACCGAGGAGAACGGTGGCAAGTGCGTCCGGATTTCGTCGAAGCCGCTCGCTACATGCGCAAGATGCAAGCGATCCATGATTCTGCTCGTGATGCCCGCCTCGTCCGTTTGCGAGACGACGACTGATCGGCCTCTAATACCGATCGCAGAAAATAACTGCGCTGTGTGAAGCGTTCGGCTCATCACGCGGAGCGATGATGGCTACGTAGCCGTCACCGCTCCGCGTGACGA
>JAYVQJ010000081.1:0-3023 GCA_043777235.1 Planctomycetia bacterium | reverse complement strand
TCATCTTGCTGATCGAGTCCACGATCTCGGCCGACGAGACCGCGAAGCCCAGACGCCAGCCGCTCATGCTGTAGCTTTTGCTGAACGTGTACGCGGCCACGCACTGCTCCATCATGCCCGGTTGAGCCAACAGTGAGTGATGCTTCCCCTTCCAAACCATGTGGCAATACGGCTCGTCGCTGAGCACCGCGATGTTCTTGCCGCGGATCAGGTCGGCGATCTCGCGCAGGTCTTGTTCGGTCTGCACGCCACCGGTCGGGTTGTGCGGCGAGTTCAAAAAGATCGCCTTCGGCTTCGGATCGTCTTTGAGGAACGCTTCGATGTCCGCGATCGCCGGCCGGAATCCGTTCGACTGCTTGAGCGGCTTGAACACCGCGCGAGCACCACGCCGCAAAATGTTCGGCGTGTACGTCGGAAAGTACGGACTGAAGACGAGCACTCCGTCATTCGGATCGAGGAACGCTTCGCAGAAGAATTGCTCGAAGACTTTCGCTCCGGGGCCGACGACGACGTTCTTGGCTTCGGCCGGGATGCCGAACTCCTCGCGCACGAACTTCGCCGCCGCGTCACGAAACTCTGGCAAGCCCGGTGACGGGCAGTAGTGCGACTGATTGTTGGCGATGGCTTGTGTGCCGCTCGCCTTGGCCGACGCGGTACTGTCGAACGGACTGTCGCCGATTTCGAGTTCGACGACGTCTTTGCCTTTCGCCTTCAATGCCTTCGCAACAGCAAGCACGGTGAAGGCGGTTTCGACGGTGAGTGATTTCGTGAACTGGCTGAGTTGAAGAGACACGGATTGAGGCTCCTTGTGGATTTGTGGGAAGCAATTCGGGCAACAAGATAGCCAAGCGTGTATCGAGGTGACACGGATCGCAGAGTCTGGCGGCATTCGCTTTTTTTGAAACGCAGAGAGCGCCGAGGAATGACGCAGAGGGCGCGGAGAGTCTCTCTGCGAACTCTGCGTTCCTCTCCGCGTACTCTGCGTTTCAAAAAGCAGGAGCCAAAGACTCTCCACCGACAAAATCGCCCTCCCGGCCGCGACGAGCGTCACGATCGGGAGGGCGATCTGAAAATCAGAAATCACTGCGACCACAAGGGTCGGAGCTCCTGCGACCACAAGGGTCGGAGCTACTTCTTCTTCGTGCCGAAGCTGACGAACAGGACGCCCTTCTTGTCGGGCACCGCGTATCCGCCGTTGGGGGTCAGATACTTTTTGACGGTGTCGAAGTCGGGCAGTTTCGAGTAGTCGATCTCCGCCAAGTCGGGAGCGATTTGTGACGTCACGGCCGCGACCTGGCCTCCCTTGGCGGCTTCCCAGAGTGTTTCGATTTGCGAATCGTTGCGCGAGTAACTGACGATCGAGGTCTTCGCGGGAAAATGCTCGGCGATCGCTTTGAACGCGGGCGAATCGATCAGCGTGTCGCCATCGGATGAGCCGCGCAGCATCGCCTCGACGGCGGTGACGTCGTTGCTGAACATCAACTGATCTTGGCTGATGGCGAGCCCTCCCATCTTGGGTGCGAGTCTGCCGCTCAGGTCGGGCACTTCAAACTCGATGATCGTCGAACCTTTGAACTCGCGAGCCTGGCCGGGGAAGCCGGGCATCTTCGTCAACTTAGAGAGCGTCCCTTGGAACTTCTTCGCGTCCTTCAGTCCGACCGCCATCAAGATTTTGTCCTGCGCCGGTTCGTCGTCTTTCTTCTTGCCTGGCTCGACAACGACTTGAATCCGTCCCGATAACGAATCGAGCACATCCTTCTTGAAATGGACTCCCGCGCTTTGCTCGGCCAAGTTGTCCAGGATGCCGTCCAATCCGCCTGGCGGAGCATTAGGAATCATGGCGGCGATGTTGTTGACCGCCTCGTAGGCCGTGGGGATATCCCAATTGAGCGAGAACCACGCACTGGTGTTCGCCGAAGCCCACTTGGGGGGCTTCTGTTCGACGGCCGGGAATTGGAAGAGGTTCAACAGCCCCTTGGTCGGTTGTTCGATGACCATGAACGTTTTCGTGATTTCGTCGAAGTGCTCGGTCCCCATGTCGGCCGAACCGCCGATGGCTTTCAGGCTCAACAGTCCGGATGGTTCGAGGACCGCACCGGCGATGAAGGCAATCTGAGGATTTTGCGCCGCAGCTTCCCGAACCCCGGCCTGCACCAGTGCCATTGGATTGAGATACCAGACGAAGAGTCCGTCCTCGTCGTCGGTCGAGCATTTTTCGAGAATCAAGTTGTAGTTCTCGTTATCGGCGAACGTGTCCGAGTGCTTGCCGTCCCAACGTGACAGCACTCCTTTGGCGGTATCCAGATCAGAAGAGGCGACGAGCATCGTGTCCTTGATGAAGTAGACGAGCTGGTTGGCCTTGGCGGGTCCCCCCTTGAACTTCCACGCGGTGACCTTCGTGCCGTCAATTTCTTCGTCGTCGCTTTCGGCACCGTTCTCTTCGAGAGCCTTCTCGGCCTTCTCCAGCAGCGCGTCGACGGTCTTGGCGTTGTCGCCGAAGTCGAGGAACATCACGACGGACAACTTCTTCCCTTGCGGCGTCAGCAGAGCGAACGCGAATTCGCCACTGGGAACTTCCAGCAGCTCTTTCAGCGTGACGCCGAGTTTGTCATGAACTTTTCCCGAGACGATTTCGAGAGCCTTAGCGATCTCCGCCTTGAACGGCTCGAACGCCGAGTCCTGCGTAAGATTGCCGAACGCCGTCTTACCCCAGCGAACTTTGAGCTCGTCTACGTCGGGCACTGACACATACGCCGACACATCCGGGGGCAGCAGGCGATCGGTCGGAACCGCTTCATCCTCAGCCCGCAGGCTTAATCGTGGCAGCAAAGCTGTTGCCAATGCCAACCACACGGTTCCGACTCGCAACCAACGGTTCATGTTCGATCCAATCTGAAAAAAGAGACGCCGTCCCGGACGGCTGTTTGATTGTCGCGCACGAGTTGATTTTCGCGCACGAGGTCCGTCGTACCACGAACCGGGCCAAACGGTTTCATTCCGTTCTCCGTGATGCCCGTAGTGAC
>JAYVQJ010000080.1:0-3024 GCA_043777235.1 Planctomycetia bacterium | reverse complement strand
AGCTTTCGCTGGATCACCCTTGGTGAACCATGCCAAGCCGCGGTTGTTGAGAGCTTGCGTGTGCTTCGGATTGATCTCGATGGCGGCAGTGAAGTCCGCGATGGCGAGGTCGATTTGCTTGTGAGTCATCAGGAAGAAGCCGCGGGTGTGCCGCAGCTTGGCGTCCTTCGGCGACAGTTCGATGGCCTTCGTGAAATCAATGAGTGCGGCCTGAGCCTGACCCGCGTCGGCATACAAGCTGGCTCGTTGGAAGTACGCGTCCGAGCATTTCGGATCGAGCTTGATCACATCGTTCAAGCTTTGCAGAGCCGGCTTCCACTGCCGCTGCTGCAATGCGGTCGTCGCTTTTTCGAGCAGCGATTTGACTTCACTGGAGGCGGTCGCGGCCGCCGTCTTGTCGACCGGCGGAGTCTTCGAGGAACCGCCGCATCCCGTCAGTGTCAGGCCGCAAAGGCCGAACGCAACGATGCCCGCGAGCTGCGATGAACTGCGCAAGAACGAGACGGACTCACGCATGATGAGCGCTCCTGGGACACCCGCTGAGCGGGATGTGAGACTGAAGGAAAGGAATTTGGCGAGGACTCGCCGGAGAGATGACGGATCGGAAGGGGCGGGCTTGTAATAGCGGAATCGTGAATGAGTCAATGTCGGTCATCCACAACACCATGCTGCTGATATCGACCGTATTCCCGCGCCTGGGAACCCTTTGATCCGCCACAGACCAATCCACAAGTTCTCGCAACAATTCCAACGCCCGATCGAACTCTGTGTCCTGCGGAGGATCAATCGGAATCGTCACTGTGATTCTCGCCGCCAATGCCCTGAGGTCTACAAAGCCAGTCGCGTCCCGACGTGCTGCCTGAGATGGAAGCGATTATCTTGTCGCGGTTCGCGAAGCGGTCGCAGGACCGCTTCGCGGCGGATCGACTTATGGAGTCAACTGCCATTCAGGAGCTGAACCAGTGCCGCACGCAACTCGCTTCGCCTTGTGGATCTTGATTGTTGTGCTGTCCTGTCCGGCGTGGTTGTTCGGTGCTGTCACGCGCATCGAGATCAAATCGCGCGAGCCGTATCTCGAAGGTCGCGAATTCGACGGCGTTGGCAGCTACGAACGGCTGCGAGGCAAAGCCTTCTTCGCCGTCGATCCGAAGCACGCGGCGAATCAAGCGGTCATTGACTTGGAATTGGCTCCGCGAAACGACGCTGGGTTAGTCGAGTTTTCGGCGGATGTTGAACTGCTGGCTCCGAAAGATTTGAGCAAGGCAAACGGAGCGATCCTGTACGACGTCAACAATCGTGGCGGCAAACTCGCGCTCGGCATGTTCAACACGGGGGCGGACGAATTTCTGATGCGGAAGGGTTACGTCGTTCTCTGGAGCGGCTGGATCGCGGAGACTCAACCGGGAGGCGGGCGGTTGCGATTGACCGCGCCGGTCGCGACGGAAAATGGCCAGCCAATCATTGGACCGGTGCGGGCTGAGTTCGTGATCGAAGCTCCGGCCGAACGGCACACGTTGGCGATGTGGGCCAATCAAGGGAGCTACGTACCGACTGAGCGGGGCGAGCGCGATGCGGTGTTGACGTGGCGCTCGCGCGAGAAAGATCCGCGAGTTGTGATCCCGCGTCCGCAGTGGCGATTCGAGAAACGCTGGATCGACGACAACGGCGAGCGCGGACAGTTACCGCACATCGACCTCGTCGTCGCTGGAGGATTGCAGCCGGGATACATCTACGAGGTCGTCTACGAAGCTCAAGGGCCGATCGTGCAGGGTCTCGGCTTGGCGGGCATTCGCGATCTGTTGTCGTTCTTGAAGAACGAAGTTTCGGCGAAGAATCCGATCTTCGTCTCCGAGACGAAGAAGTCCGCAGTGAAGCTCGCGTATGGTTTCGGCGTCTCGCAATCAGGGCGCTGCTTGCGACAGTTTCTGTACGACGGCTTCAACGCGGACGAATCGGGACGGCAAGTCTTTGAGGGAGTGATCCCGCATGTCGCTGGCGGAGGACTTGGTTTCTTCAATCATCGGTTTGCTTCGCCGACTCGGCACAACGGGCAGCATGACAATCATCTGTTTCCGGCCGATCAGTTCCCGTTCACCTACGGGGACGAGACCGACCCGTTCACCGGTCGCGAGGATGGCATCCTGCATCGCGATCGTGTCCGCGCCACCGTACCGAAAGTCATGCACACGCAAAGCAGCAGCGAGTACTGGCATCGCGCAGGCTCGCTGGTGCATACCGATCCGCATGGCAAACGTGACGCGAAGTTGCCGCCGGAGGTTCGTGTGTATTGCTTCGGCGGGACTCAGCACGGAGCCGGTGGCGGTGTCGCGGGGACGGCGTCGGGAAACGGACAGCTCATCGGTAATCCAGCCGATTACAGGCCGTTGTTGCGAGCCTTGCTGACAGCGCTCGATGAATGGGTCCGCACAGGAAAAGAACCTCCGCCGAGCATGTATCCGCGCATCGCCGATGGGACGTTGGTTGGCTGGCGCGAATCGGAGAGCGGTTGGCATGGCATCCCCGGTGTCCGTTATCCGGAGGTCATTCAGCAGCCGGAGCATCTTGATCGCGGCCCGGAGTTTTATCGCTTCCGCCGTTCAACCATCGAGCCGCCGATCAGTCGCGGGAGTTACGTCGTCAACGTGCCGAAGTGTGGCGCGGACAACAATGAACTCGGCACGCTGCTACTGTCGGCGGTCGCAGTGCCGGTTGCGACTTACACCAGTTGGAACACTCGCAACCGCAGCATCGGCGCGGAAGGAGAGATGCTCGGTCTGCAAGGGGGATACATTCCGTTTGCGAAGACGAAGGCCGATCGTGAGAAGCTCGGCGATCCGCGGCCGGCGTTGTTGGAACGGTATCGCGACTTCGATGACTTCCGCACTCAGTATCGTGCTTCCGTCGACCGAGGCGTCGAGCAGCGCACGTTCTTGGCAGAGGATGTGACGGAGTTGATGAAACTCGCCGATCGGTGGCGACCGTTGTTTGACTGAACGCCTCTGCCGATCCTGTGAAGGAGAGGTC
>JAYVQJ010000079.1:0-11860 GCA_043777235.1 Planctomycetia bacterium | reverse complement strand
CGCTGGCCAGCAGTTGATCGAACAGCGATTGGCTGTCGCGCATCGACCCGGCGGCGCGTCGCGCGACCAGTTCCAACGCGGCCGGTTCGACTTCCATGTTCTCCGACTTCGCGATGTCGGCCAGCCGCTCGATGATCTGCGGCAAAGCGATCGTGCCGAAATCGAAACGCTGGCAGCGTGACAAAATGGTGTCAGGAACCTTATTTGGCTCAGTCGTGCAGAAAATAAATTTGACGTTCGGCGGCGGTTCTTCCAGCGTCTTGAGGAGCGCGTTGAACGCCTCCTTCGTCAGCATGTGGACTTCGTCGATGATGTAGATTTTGTATTTCGACCGCATCGACTTGACGCTGACGTTGGCTCGCAATTGCCGGATGTCGTCGATGCCGCGATTCGAGGCACCGTCGATTTCCAGCACATCGACATCGCGACCGGCGGCGACGCTCTCACACGTTTCACAGTGATTGCACGGGGCTCCGTCGGCCGTGTTCGGGCAGTTCAGAGCCTTGGCCAGAATGCGGGCGGTCGAGGTCTTGCCGACTCCGCGAGCTCCGGTGAAGAGGTATGCGTGAGCGACTCGATTGGACAGAATCGCGTTGCGCAGCGACGTGGCAATGTGCTCTTGCCCGATGACCTCGGCAAATCCCTGCGGGCGGTAGCGGCGAGCGAGAACGGTGTATGTCGCGGAAGCGTCCATTTGGGATTCACGCGTGCGAGGGTCGGAAATCGCACGCGAGCCGCGTGCGCCACCAATGCGACAGGCGAGGAAGGCGACCTCCTTCCGCACCTGAAAGCACATCGCTTAGGGCTGCTTCGGTTAGGATCTGACCCGGTTCACACGGCCTCACCGCAGTCAGAGGTCGCCTTCCCCGCCTGGCGAAGGTGAGGCGGCATTATCGGGGAAGCGACTCGCCCGTCAAGGAGGTGTGATTTCCATGAACTTGACCAAGTTAGTGGCGAGTCAAATCGCTGCCCTTTTAGAATCTTGCTTCACGTCAACGGCTTCTTCGGCAGCGGAAGGATTTTCAACATGACGAAAAAGATGGTCTGCGTCATTCTCGGCGGCGGAAAAGGGACGCGGTTGTTTCCGCTGACGGAGTTTCGCTCAAAGCCGGCCGTGCCGCTGGGAGGGAAGTTTCGATTGATCGACATTCCGATCTCGAACTGCATTAACAGTGGCATCAAAGAAATTTATCTGCTGACGCAGTTCAATTCCGTCAGTTTGCATCGACACATTCGGCAGACCTACACCTTCGACCGTTTTGGCGGCGGTTTCGTCGAGATTCTGGCGGCTCAGCAGACCAACGAAGGTGAGTTGTGGTATCAGGGGTCGGCGGACGCCGTGCGCAAGCAATTGCGGTATCTCGAACAACCGGGCATCGAGCATGTAATGATCGTTTGCGGGGACCAAATCTACCGTATGAATTATCAGGAGATGCTGAAGACTCACGTCGATTCCAACGCGGACGCGACCATTGCCGCGCTACCGGTGCATCGCGAAGCGGCTTCGGCCTGCGGGATCATGCGGATTGATGACACTGGCCGCGTGCAGGGTTTTTTGGAGAAGCCGAAGACCGATGACGAGCTGGCTCTCGTGCGCACTGATCCTGCTTGGTTCGACGCACAAGGCATTCCCAGCAAGGGGCGCGAGTGCCTCGCCAGCATGGGCATTTACCTCTTCAACCGCGACGTGCTGGTCGAGATTCTGTCGAAGAACAATTATCAGGACTTCGGCAAAGAAGTCTTTCCGTTGTCGATTCGCGCTCGCCGAGTGCAGTGCCATTTGTTCGACGGTTACTGGGAAGATGTCGGCACGATCCGCAGTTATTACGACGCCAATTTGGCGCTCGCATCATCCACGCCACCGTTCAACTTCGCAGATGCGGATGCCCCCCTTTATTCACGAGCACGACACCTGCCATCCACTCGCGTTGAGGGAGCGACCGTCTCGAACAGCTTGATCTCAGACGGCTGCGTGATCGACAAGGGAGCTGTGATCGAGAACAGTGTGATCGGTCTTCGCTGTCACATCGGACAGAACGTGACGATCCGCAACTCGATCATCATGGGTGCCGATCTGTACGACTCGGATGCGCAGCGGACTGCGAATGCTCGCGCGGGGCGACCGAGTCTTGGCATCGGGGCGGACAGCGTGCTCGACGGAGTGATCGCCGACAAGAACTGCGCGATCGGCCGCAAGGTGCGGATTCAGAGTCATCCTGGCCTGGAAGCGAACTGCGACGTGAACGGCGTTTACGTCCGCGACGGGATCATCGTCGTGCCGAAAGATGCCGTGCTGCCGGACGGTTGGTCGCTGACCTGAGTGCTACGCGATATCGAGGCAAGTCGTCCGATCGTCACGCGGCACGGGTTCGTTGTTGAGCGCGGGTGTCGCTTTCCAACTGAGCGTTGATCAGGCAACCGCGAGCGACGGTGAAGTCGTGTTTGGTCGCGTATCGAACTTCGCGAACCGCGAGCGGGAATCGAGCCAGATCGAGGGCCTGCCACAGCAGATCGTCGAAGCCGGCGATGCGTGAGACTCCGCCGATGACGATAGCCGGAAGCGGTTGAGGAATCTTCGCGATATGGGGCTCACCGGCGATTGCAAAGGTCGCGCTGCGGATCAACGAATACAGCAGATCGCGGTGCAGGCTGGCGAGAAAACGGTCGGCATCGTTGTCTGGCGAACCGAGATGTCCCGCGAACAAAAGTCGTCGCGCGGCCGCTTTGGCAAGATCGCAGATCGGCTCGCCCGCGTCGTCGTGCAGTCCGTCGCCGAACTCTTTCGCGACTTGTTCGTCGAGCCAATCGCCGCCCTGCGGGATCGAACACATCAGCAGTTCGATGCCGCGATGAGCCACGACCAACTCGCTGGTCGCGGCTCCGAAGGAAAGGCCCAGGCCGGTGAAGCATTGCCGAGACAACTCGGCCAACACCGCCGCCATTCCGGCGGACAACACTTGAGGAAAGAAACCCCGTAGCCGGATCAACCGAGAGAAAAATTCCAATTCGCTGCTAGTGGCCAGCGATCGGAACGATTCGCCTCCCGGAAGAGTAACACAGCACATCTCTCCCGGCTGATCCGGCTCGCCGAGCAACGCATCGACCAAAGCGGCCAATGATTGTCGGGCGACGGGGTCGTTCGTCGGCAGTCGCCCCTGAGGCAACAGGCTCTGCGGACGAACGTGAAACAGGTTTGAGTATTCGGCGGCGTTGTCACCCACGATGGTCAACGCCTCGTCACACACTGCAAAGGGAATTTGTCCCGCCGCTAACAGCTCCCGATATTCGGGAGCATCCGGCAGCGGAGTGAACTGAGCCTTCGCGGAACGGCCCACCAACTGCTGACCGCGAAGTCGCAAACAACGAATCTGAGAAGCGCCGATATCTAATCCCACGCTCATGCGTCGCGCTCCTCTCGCTTCTGGACGGACTGTTTTTGCAGGGATTGTTTTTGCACGGCGGACAACGCTCGATCGAGCGACCCGCTCGGTGCTTGATGCGGCGCGGACTTGGTCATCGTCGACGTCGCAGCGCCGGTTCCATGAGCCGCGTTTCGATCAACCCGAAATCTCTGAGTCACCGTCGCCGCAGTTCGAGGCACAGCGAACGTCTGAGTCTTTTCGACGATCGGTTCCTGATCTCGCACCTCTGTTCCCTGACCCCCGACCCTTGACCCCTGACCCCTGACTTCCGTCACGGCTGGAGCGTGTGGCTTCGGCAGCGGATGACGCTGATCCATGCGAATGTTTTTCGGTGGTTGTGGCCGGCCGTGAAACTGCATCGGTGATGCGAACGGCACACGCTCTTCGGTCAGCGGCAGTTGATTGTCGATGATCGCGTCGAGCAGATCGCGACGCGGAGACGGTTGCGGAGTACGAACAACGGATTGCGTCGGAGTCATCGTCGTCGTTGCCATCGGTGAACTCGAAGTGGCCGCTTGTGTGCGACGCCGCAACGAGACGCTGAATCCGATCAGCGCCAGCAATCCGATTCCGGCGGTGAAAATCGGCGGCCAGATCGACCAACCGGAGCTGGCTTTGTCGGCCGCCTCTTCCGCGTCATCAACGTCGGCTGCGGTGAGTTGTCCGTCGTCGGCATCGTCAGGCCTCGCCGCGGAAACGTGTCGCCGTGGGCCGTGATCTTTGAGCAACGACGGTGGCACCGGAGCGTTGTCTTGAATCTCGTCAGACGACAGTACGTCGCGCGGTGACGGAGTTGCTGCTTCAGCGGGTGGCACGAGCGGCATCTGCGGATCACGAGCGACTTGATCGTGATCATTGCTCGGCCGGCGCGGCGTTCCGCGCACACCGCCGATGCGTTTCGGTGTCGCGCTGACTTCCGCAGGTGGCAGTGGAGCTTCGGCATACTCTTGCGGTGCGGAAACACTCGGTCGCGAAATTGGTTGCGAGGAGTGCGGCAGCGGCGTGGAATCCGACCAAGCTCCAACTGACGGTCGAGAACGTGGTGCCTGAGTGACGTCCGGCGAAACATTTCCTTGCGGAGCATACGGCTGGCCTGAGTCACTCGGCTGTTTGGGATCGCGAGGTTGGCTCGGCGAGTCCGTTTCGCGTTTGAGCATGTATGGTTCGGGCAGCATCGCGAGCCGCTCGGTCTTCACCGCATTCGGCGGGAAGATCAGCACGGTCTCGGAAGCGAGCGTCGACTCCGGTCCTGGTTGAGCCTGACCACGTTGGCTCGACGGAGCGATGATCTTGATCTGCGCAGCAAGGGCTTGATCCTGTCGCATGATCGACAAAATTTCGGACACGCTGCCGTGTTCGCTCTTCAGTTTCAACACGACCGGTCGATCGATCAGGTTCACGAATCCGATTTGAACGGACTCGCCAGACGCTTGCTTCGCGGCCGTCGCACGTTGTCCCAATTGCGAAGGCCGAGCATCCGCCACGATCAAGTCGCCGGGCATCAGTTCGAACTGTGCGGCTCCTGAATACGAGGTCATCTGTCCGGGACGACCATTGCGAATGATGCGGAACTGCCCGGAGGCATCCTTGGCCAAGCCACCGATGCTCTGCAACAGATCGGCCAACACCGTTCCCTTGCGTTCGATTTCATAAACGCCCGGCCGAGCGACCTGTCCCAACAAACCGGCAAACGGCTGATGCGCCGCGTCGAGTGCCCACGAGACCTTCGGCTTGATCCGCGCCGCAGTGTTAGTCGCAGGCGTGTTGGTCACTGGCGTGTTGGCCCCAGTCGGATTCACTCCGTTCGGGTTCGATCCGTTTGCATTTCGTGCTTGACCAATCGGCAAACCGTTCTGATCGAACGCCTGTTGGCCGTTTCCTCCGAACGCGGGATTGTTGGCGATGTACGGAGGCTGATTCACTGGCGGAAACATGCCGCTGCTGTTGAATCCGTTGGGACTCAATCCGCCGGGCAACGATCCCGGAGTCATCAACGGAAAACTGTCGCCGCTGGCGGGATTTCCATCCGGCGAGCGTTGCCACATTCCCTGAGCCGGTCCAAATTCCGAAGGGGATTGATTGAAGTCACCGCTCGATTGGAAGCCGCCGCCAATCCAAGCGTCGGCACTATGGATTTGCCGCATGTTGATGTCGTCGCTGAGCGGCGGGAATTGAAACGCCGAGGCCGCCGTGCCCCATGAGGCACCTCCGACACCGCACAAGACGGCGACCAGACGACATTGGCGATAGCTCGGCATGAGCATTCCTTCAGACTCAAAAACGGTGCTCGCGCACCCTCTGTCCTTTGAATCGGACAGGGAAGACTTGTCGCATCAGGTAATCTGGGACATCTTTGTTGGTCGCGATGAGTTCTCCGATTACTCAGACCGTACCGCCGGAACAGCGTCTCTCAACTCAACGAGGCCCTCCCAAGTTCCCACACGGAATCCAGTCCTGCGGATTTTGCCGAGCGACGGCTCGTGTTTCCCGATTGCCTCAACGCCGCCGGGGTGCCGCGCGGGATTGGCCCCATTCGTGACCTAGATTCGTGGCAGCAGGTGGCTTCCGGTCGCCGCGCGGAGAGTCCGCGCGGAATCTTCGGCGAGCTGACTGCGACGACGGCACTGCCATGATTCGTCCTGTGCATTCACTGCTCGAACCGAAGCGCCGGCTGGGAGACCTGCTGGTCCATCGCGGTTATTTGACCGATGAGCAGTTGCAGATCGTGCTCGATGAGCAGCGGTCGTCGCGCGGGGCAAAGCTGTTGGGCGAGTTGCTCGTCGAACGTGGCTGGGCCAACGAAGAGCAAGTGCTGGAATGTCTCGCCATCGAATTGGCGTTGCCGTATGTCAAACTCGATAGCCGGCTCTTCGATGCCAAGATCGTGGACATCCTGCCGCGCGATGTCATCGAGAAGCACACCGTTCTGCCGCTGTTCCGAGTTCGTAACACGTTGACGATCGCGATCAGCGAGCCGACCAACGTCTTTCTAGTCGAACAGCTTGCCGAGGTCGCGAAGTGCAACATCCAAGTGGTCATCGCCGCCGCGAAAGATATTCGCCGCATGGTGCAGACCTATCTGCCCAGCGAGCGTGTGTTCGTGATCGACGACATCATCGACGACGCGAAGGACGACGCCGTCAAGCTGATCGAGCAATCGGTCGAAGACATCGCAGCGGTCGCCGACGCGGCCGGACAAAGCCCGATCATCAAGCTCGTGAATTACATCCTCTACAACGCCGTGAAAGACAAGGCCAGCGACATTCACATCGAACCGGGCGAGCGACTGCTGCGTGTCCGATATCGCGTCGACGGTGCGTTGTATCAGTCGCTCGAACTGCCGATGAATCTCTCGCCCGCCGTTTCCTCACGCATCAAGATCATGGCGACGCTCGACATCAGCGAGCGTCGTCTGCCGCAAGACGGACGCATCCATGTGATGATGGAGAAGCACCCCGTCGATTTGCGCATCAGCACGCTCCCCGGTCAGTTCGGCGAGAAAGTGGTGATCCGCGTTCTCGATAACCAGACGATCAATTTTTCGCTGCAACAGCTCGGTTTCAGCGGTGATATCTACGAGCAGTTCAAGCTCCAAATGGAAAAGCCGAACGGCATCGCGCTCGTCACCGGCCCGACCGGCAGCGGCAAGAGTACGACGCTGTACTCGGCGCTCAACACAGTCAACTCGATCGAGTCCAACGTCTGCACGGTCGAAGATCCGATCGAGTTCCAGCTTCAAGGAATCAACCAGTTCCAAACCAACGAGAAAATCGGACTCTCGTTTAGCGCGGTTCTGCGCAGCCTGCTGCGGCAAGACCCGGACACCATCCTGATCGGCGAAATTCGCGATGAAGACACTGCTCGCGTCGCGATTCAAGCCGCGCTGACCGGGCATCTCGTCTTCAGCACGCTGCACACGAACGACGCTTGCGGCACGGTCACGCGACTGCTCGACATGGGCGTCGAGGGCTACTTGCTGGCCGCGTCGTTGAACATGGTGCTCGCTCAAAGACTTTGCCGGCGGCTCTGTCCGAAGTGCAAGAAATCTTACGACGCTCCCAAGGATGTCCGACAAGTCATGGAGCGGTACGGCCTGGAATGCGAGACGTACTATCGCCCCGTCGGCTGCAAGAAGTGTCGCAACACCGGCTTCTCCGGCCGAATCGCCGCTCACGAGTTACTGGTCATCGACGATCCAATGCGCGAGATCATCGCCACGAATCCGACACTCGGTGTCTTACGCGACGCCGCGCGTAAGTCCGGCATGATCACACTGCGGTACGACGGCCTGCGAAAAGCTAAAGAAGGGATCACGACCGTCGAAGAGGTATTGCGGTCGAGCAATGAAGGCTGGATTCCGGTGAAGAGTTCGGAACAGAAAGAATGAATTGGTCGTTGGTTGTTGGCTATCCGGAATGATTAATAGCCATTAGCCAACGACCAACGACCAATTGAGTCTTCTCAGGACGACATCATGCGATTCATCTACCAAGCCAAAGACTCACGCGGCACGCTCCGTTCCGGTGAGCTGAACGTCGACAGCTACGAAGCCGCCGCCACACAACTTCGGCAGCAGAGCTTGTATGTCGTGTCGCTCGAAGAGGCAGTCGAGTCCTCGGCCAAGGGGCTGCCGTCCTTGTTCGCGAAACGGATCACACAGCGAGACATCGTCGAGTTCGCCAGCCAACTGGCCGTCATGGTGGATGCGGGAGTCCCCATCTCCAACGCTCTGGAAGGTCTCGTCGGACAGACCGACAACCCGACGATGAAGTCGATGCTGACCGCGCTGCAAGACAACGTTCAAGCGGGCGAAGACTTGTCGAACTCGCTGGCGAAGTACCCCAAGCATTTCGACAAGGCGTTCGTGAATCTCGTCAAAGCCAGCGAGGCGAGCGGTCAATTGGGGCCGATGCTGGAACGGATCGCGGTGCAATACCGCACGGAATCGGAGACGCGATCGAAGATCAAAGGGGCTTTGATCTATCCAGCGGCGATGGTGACGATGTGCGTCGGTGTCGTGATCTTTTTGCTGACCTACGTGTTCCCCAAACTGATGCCGTTGTTCGCCGGACGCGAGAAAGACATTCCCGGGCCAACCAAAGTGTTGCTGGCATTGTCGCAGTCGATGACTGCTTACTGGCCGTGGTACGTCGGCGTCACGCTCACGCTGATCGTGGGGTTCGTCGTGATGTCGCGGCGAGCAGCCGGACGCATCGGACTCGATTGGCTGAAGATTCACGTCCCCCCGTTTCACATTCTGTCTCGCAAGGTCGCGCTCAGTCGCAGTCTGCGAACATTGTCGACAACGTTGAATGCGGGAGTCCCGATGCTCGAAGCGTTGCAACTCAGCGCCGGCACGTCGAACAACTACTTTTATGAAAACTGCTGGAATCACGTCACCGAACAGGTCACGACCGGCCGGCAAGTTCACGAAGCTCTGCATGGCCAAACGTTGTTCCCAAAGATGGTCGTGCAGATGATCGCCTCCGGCGAGAAGACCGGGCGTCTCGGCAACGTGCTGGAGAAGGTCAGCGATTACCTCGAACGCGAAGTCGCGAACACGGTGAAGACGGTGACGAGTTTGCTCGAACCGCTGATCATCACGGTGCTCGGCAGCGCGATCGGCGGCATCGCGATCGCGATGCTGCTGCCGATCTTCAAGCTCAGCAGCCCGGTGCGCTGATTCGGCGAAGTCTTCGAACTGAGCGGTTTTGTTTTTGTCCCAGTAGTTCGACTGACTGAGTTGCGACGATGTAGGGTGGGACAAGCTCGCTTCGAGCGCCGGCCCACCAGAATGCCCGCTGAAAATATCTGGTGGGCCGGCGCGGCGAAGCGCCGCTTGTCCCACCCTACGATAAGTCAGACAGTCGACGTAGGGACATTCGAAAATAGCCCAGCACTTCAGTGCTGGGGCGACGATTCGTCTCGTTCTTTTGAGTCCCGTTAGGGACGAAAGACAACACGGCAGTCGGTCGTCCCTAACGGGACTTGTTGGTCATTCTCTTCTTGTCCCCAGCACTGAAGTGCTGGGCTTTTTTCGATACGTCCCTAGCGGGTCTCGAATCCCGATCAGTTTGAGTAAGTCGGCATCATAGGAAAAATCGGAACGATCTCGGATTCATCGCTTCGAGTTTTCCGACGGCTCTGACGGCAACGACTGTGGCGATTTGAATCGGCTCCGCTTATGCCGGACATGCTCAAGCTAGCTGCAGCACCGCTCTGTTTTGTGAACGCGGGCGACCGAATCCCTTCAAGGCTACGGGCGCGAGGCGACTCTCTCCGAAGACGATGATGCCGGAGAGCACAGCGCGTGGATGCTGCGCGATCCAGGCAACCCTCCCCAAGGGAATCGCTGAAATGTTTCTGCGCCTCGTGGATATCACGGCTTGCGCGCGCTTGTCGTCGCGAGCCAAACTGATTTGTTGGAGTGCAACGCTTGTCGCTGCGTGCCTCGCGTACTCGGCGTGGGCCGGACCGCAGGCCGAACGGCGGTCGACAAGCACGCCGCGGATCGATCAACGCGCGACGGTTCAACTGGGATTCCTGGCTGACGACGAACCAACGACCGCTGCTCAGCCGAACCCACGACAATTCGCGCAGCCCGTTCCCCAGCCGATTGCACCCGATCCAGTACCGTTCGAGTTTCAAGCTCCGCCGAGTTCCGTTCCGGTGGCTCCTTCATTTCCGACAACGTCGATCCGCCCCACTCCCGTGATACCGCGAGCATCTCAGCTCGCGACGGACGACGATGACTCGAAGCCGCAAGACCTCGCCGGATCGTGGTGGGCCGTTTTTGTCACCGCGCCGCTGCGTGAGAATTCTCAGCCGCTGATGGTGTCGATCGAAGAAATCCTCGTGCGAGCGATTCATCACTCGTCGCAAGTCCGCGTCTTCAGCGATCTGCCGCTGATTCGCGAGACCTCGATCGTCGAAGCCGATGCCGCGTTCGACTGGACCGCCTTCTTGGACACGCGCTGGCAAGGCCTCAACGACCCGGTCGGCAGCACGCTGACAATCGGGACTCCCGGCGTGAACCGCTACAAGAACGAGCAATACACCGGACAAGGGGGCCTTCGCAAACGGACACGCGAAGGTGGGACGTTGCAGCTCAGCGAACAGCTTGGTTGGCAACAAACAAACTCGACGTACTTCGTGCCAAACCCACAAGGGACGTCGCGGCTCGTGTTGGGTTACACGCATCCGCTGATGCGCGGCAGCGGGCGAATCTACAACGAGAGTCTGATTTGCCTCGCGGAACTCGACACGAAGATCGCCAGCGACGAGTTCTCGCGCCAACTGCAATCGCACTTGCTCGAAGTGCTGCGAGCTTATTGGGGGCTGTACCTCGAACGAGCAAACCTCGCACAGAAACTGCAATCGCTGAAGCGAGCTTCCGACACGCTCTCGCTGTTGAAGCAACGCCAACAATTGGACGCCGCACCGGTTCAGATTCTGCGAGCCAAGGCGGAAGTTGCCGCACGACGATCGCAAGTCATCCGTGCTCAGATGGGCGTCAAAAACGCAGAGGATCGCATCCGCGCACTCGTCAATGATCCAGAGTTCGGTGAATACGACTCCGTCGAATTGATCCCGACCGAAGCTCCCACGATCACAGAGACTCCGCTGAACATGCCGATGGCGCTGACGACCGCGGCGACGACACGGCCGGAAGTGAATCAGGCTCTGCGACAAATCCAAGCCGGATGCACTCGGCTGAACATGTCGAAGAACGAAGTTCTGCCGATGCTAAACCTCGTCACCGAGGTTTACGCCGCCGGATTGCAACCCAACAACTCGTTCGCCGCGTTCAACAACTCGTTCACGACGGGCGCTCCCGGATACACAGTCGGCGTGCAATTCGAGATGCCGATCGGCAATCGCGCTCCGCAAGCTCGCCGCGAACGCCGCGAACTGGAGTTGCGTCAGCTTCGCAACCAATACCAAACGACGCTCAACACGTTGCAACTGGAAGTGAAGGTCGCCGTCCGCGAAGTCGAGACCGCGATGGCCGAGATGCTCTCGCAACATCGCGCGATGGAAGCCAGCACCGCCGAACTGAAATACCTGGAACAACGCTTCGACCGACTGGCCGGCGAGGACGCCAACGCCAGCTTGATGCTCGACAACTTGCTGTTGGCTCAAAATCGGTTGACGACGAATGAGTTCAACTTCCTCACCGCCGAAGTGACTTACAACCTCGCTCTGTGGAACATCAAAAAGGCCACCGGCGAGCTGCTGCAAACAGAGCAAGTTTCGTGGGGCCGCGCGTGCGTCGAGGGACTGCCAACGCTGATCGTCGACAAGTACGGCAAACCCATTGAGTACCAACGGGACGGCGTTTCCGAGCCGACCCCTTATCAGCCACAACCGACACCGACTCGCGATCGGCCGCTACCACCCGAACCGATGGACGATCAACCGACCGGCCCAACACTGAC